>NZ_KV802656.1:66178-95542 GCF_001810775.1 Rothia sp. HMSC062H08 | reverse complement strand
TATAGCGTCCAAGTTTCGGGGCGCAGTTCAGTTGAGGTGCGGGGCTTTTCTGTATGTATGCCGTATGTTTGGTGAAATCGGCTCGACATACTTGTTCCCTTGGTGGGGGAAAGTCTAGGGTGGGCATAACGCCCGGTATTGAAAGGTTATGATGCCCCAAAATAATGAAGTTTTTGATTACAATCCCGAATATGCCAAGCTCTACCAGGGAAATGGCAGCCCGCAGTCTGACGCTGACAACACGGACGATTGGACGCAACATGCGAGCAAGCAACCTTCCGACGAGCAAAGGGCACAAGACGGTAAAAAGGCAGCGAACGTATCCCTGCTTTTCGGCGCCCTCGGCCTCCTATTTTTCTTTCTAGGGTGCTGGTTGTTTGTCCACGATTTTGACAGTGGTGGTCTGCAGATAGTTGTTGTTGCACCGTTGCTGAACGTCCTGGGTATTTGGCAGGGGCGAGTAGCGAAACAGCACGGTGTACCTGCCCTAGCGGGTCGTATTCTCAGCTGGGCGGGTGTAATTTTTGCCCTTCCCTTCGCCATCATCGTCGCATTGTTCTTGATTGTCCTGACCGGCGGAATATAACTATGTCGACTCCACAGGGAGCCTGCGTGTCCTCTTGTTCTAGTGGATTAGGGGAGGGGCTAGGGGGTAATACTTCTCTAATGTTGAATGTGAAAGGTTGTGGATGCGATGTCGCAGCTACCCCAAAATAACGAAGATTTTGATAACAACCCTGAAGACGCCAAGCTCTACCAAGCGGATGACAGCCAACAGCCGGAGACTGACGGCACGGACGACTGGGAGCAACCTGCGAGCGAGCAACCTCCCGCTGTGCAAGGAACACAAGACGGTAAAAGGGCTGCGAACTTCTCCCTGCTTTTCGGCTTCCTCAGCCCGCTGTCTTTCGTTCTAGGGTTTTGGTTGCTTGTCCAGGGTCTTGGAGAAAGTGGTCTGCAGTTAGCTATCGGTGCGCCGTTGCTGAACATCCTGGGTATCTGGCAGGGGTGGGTAGCGCAGAGGCACGGTGTACCTGCCCTAGCGGGTCGTATTCTCAACTGGCTGGGGCTATGCTTTTTCATCGGTATCGCCGCCCTCTTCATGTATATTGCGAATGCCTTGTCACAAATCAACTGACGACGCCCCCGGTAACTCAAAATGGCGTATGCAAAGAGCCCCGTTCCTCAATACGAGGAACAGGGCTCTTTGCGCTCCACACGTGGAGCAGAAGCTATAACGCGGATGGTAAGGGATTTGAACCCTTGAGACGGGGTTACCGCCTACTGGTTTTCAAGACCAGCTCCTTCGGCCGCTCGGACAACCATCCATGCACTCCAGAGACCGGCATTTTATGGCAACACCGTGCCGCAGGGCACTAAGAGATTATCGCACGTTGTATGCTTTCTGTAAATCGCGCACCAACGATGGTGCTTCCGGCAATGAGGAGGACTCATGAGAGCAATTATTGAGAACAGTCACGGTGGACCTGAGGCCCTGACAATCAGCGAAGTCCCCGCCCCCGTACCCCGATCCCACGAAGTTCTCATTCGTGTTCACGCCGCCGGAATCAACCGCGCCGACGCCCTGCAGCGCCGCGGATTCTACCCGCCGCCCGCCGGAGCGAGCGCCATCTACGGCCTCGAAGTAGCCGGTGTCATCGAAGCCGTCGGTGAAGGCGTCTCCGTAGAGAACCGCGGCACCCCCGTCATGGCGCTCCTCGCTGGAGGCGGCTACGCCGACTACGTGACCGTACCGGTCGACCACGTGCTACCCGTACCCGAACAGCTGAGTTTTGCCGAAGCCGCCGGTATTCCCGAAGTCGCGGCAACCGTCTACTCGAACCTGGTTCTCACCTGTGGTATGAGCATGAACCCCGCCGAAAACCTCAAGGAAGACGGTGAACCCGCGGTGGTGCTCGTGCACGGTGGTACCGGCGGTATCGGTGTGCACGCTATTCAGCTGGCGCTCGCCGTAGGTACCCGCGTGTTTGCAACCGTGGGAACCGAGGAAAAAGCAGAATATGTGCGCTTACTAGGTGCGGAACCCATTATTTATACAGAACATTCGTTCCGTGAAGTTCTGCTGGCTGAAACTGGCGGACGCGGCGCTGACTACATCCTCGACGTCGTGGGCGGAAAGTACCTGGACGACAATCTGCACACCCTCGCCGACGGCGGGCACCTGTGCATTATCGGTCTGATGGGCGGCGCCAAAGCAGAAGTGAACCTGGGGTATATGCTCTCCCGCCGCCTGTCGGTGCACGCTACGAGCCTGCGTACCCGTTCGGATCATCAGAAGGCTGAGATTCTGCGAGGTGTACGCGAACACGTGCTGCCGCTGATTGAATCCGGCAGGATTGGCGTGGGTCTGGACCGTATCTTCGACATGGAGGAGGCGGCTGCCGCCCACGAATACTTCGACTCCGGTCAGCATCGCGGCAAGATTGTGCTGCGCATGGTCTAGAAATCGCTGCGCCCCTGCGGTGCTATTTTAGGCCGGTGCCATTTTAGACTGGCGCTGCGGGGAGCGTCGCGTGAGCGGCGTGAAGAAAATCTGGGTTTGAAATAAACAGTTGACTGCTGACATCTCGTCACTAAAGGAGATTTAGGGTAACCTAAGTATAGGGAGGTTTGCGGGTCGCCGCAGAGCCCATCACCGGCAGCCTCCACCGACCAACCAACACGGCACACACACCACGCAGAGGAGGACATATGGGACTTAAAAGCTACCTGCAATCGCGCCGCGACGACGCCGAACTCGGCAAAGGCATCTGGCGCCGATCCCACGACCGGTTCATTCGCGGTATCGACCGCTTCCACCAGGTCCTCGAACGCTTGGCGGCAACCGATTCGTCCACCTCCATGATTGAGCTCATCGTGCCGGACGCAAACGAGCTCGCCGACCTCATCCCGCGCGTGCGTGCAGTCGCTATGGAAGCGCACCGCCTCGCCCCCAGCGACGGCGATATTCCCGCCTCCCCATTCGGCACCTACTCCGACCTGAACCGCGCCCTCTCCAAAGCGGGTAACGCCGTGGCACTCTGCGCCGAAGCGCTCGCCATGGCACGCTGCTTCGGCAACTGTGCCACCGGATGCGACCGCCAGGTGAGCGTGCACCGTCGCGTGGAAACCGTCATCCAGCACATTGAGGATGCCGAACGTCTGATTCAGCGCGCCCAGAAGGAAGCCGCCGGCGAGCTGATCTTCGACGACGGAATCCCCGTGGGCCGCACCCAACTGGTTGAGGCATAACACAGGGGCATAAATCGCGGTCAATAGGCGAGCTAGTTTGATGTGCACCTCAACAGGCGATACGCTTAAAGAAGAGGTGTAGGACACTTCTTATGCGGTTCCGTCACAATGGAGGTGACGACACAATGCGATGGTACGCGCGGAAGAACCGCAGGCTTTTTCCTGCCCCTCTACGGCACAACCCAATGCATATACAATTCACGGAA
Organism: Rothia sp. HMSC062H08; assembly: GCF_001810775.1. Classification (NCBI taxonomy): domain Bacteria; kingdom Bacillati; phylum Actinomycetota; class Actinomycetes; order Micrococcales; family Micrococcaceae; genus Rothia; species Rothia sp. HMSC062H08. Next base: position 92,084 of record NZ_KV802656.1, on the reverse strand, counting down.
GAAGTCACACACCATGTTTGAATTCCACCGCAATGAGCGTGCGCGTCAGCTGCGCCCCAGCCTCTCACGCTCCTGGCTCCTCGTGCGCGCCAACTCCTCCGAAGAAGTCTTTGAAGAGGCCTTCGAATCCGAGGCCGACTCCATCATTATCGACCTCGAAGACGGCTGCCCCGCCGAAGAGAAGGACGCCGCTCGCGAACAGGTCGTCCGTATGCTCAACTCCGGCGTCGTCGCATGGGTGCGAATCAACGCCATCACCACCGAACACTGGTGGAAGGACGTCAAGGCCCTCAAGAACGTGAAGGGTCTGCGAGGCGTCATGCTCGCCACCGCAGAGCACGCTACCGACATTGACCGTACCGCAGCCGAGCTACCCCCCGGAACCCCCATCATCGCGCTGATTGAGTCCGCGCTCGGCGTGCACCACTCGGTGGATATTGCTCGCGCAATCGGCACTTTCCGCCTCGCATTCGGCGCAGGCGACTACCGCCGCGACACCGGCTCCTCCGCAACCCCCATGGCGCTCGCCTACGTGCGTTCGCAACTGGTGATTGCCTCCACCCTGGGCGGTCTGCCCGGCCCCATCGACGGCCCGACCCTCGGCGCATACGGCGCTGACCTCTCCAAGGCATGCGGCTACGCGAACGACCACGGCATGACCGGTAAGATCACCCTCGACATTCGCCAGGGTGAGACCATCAACGCGGCATTCTCCCCGAGCGAGCTCGAAATCGAAGAAGCACACCAGATGCTCGACGTGCCCCTCGACGGCCCCCGCGACGGCTCCTACCTGCCGCGCTACCTGCGTGCAAAGAAGGTCAAGGAACTCGCCAAGGTCTACGGCCTGTGGGGCAAGACCGACAGCGACTTCCAGCGCGCATCCAAGTAAGGCGCTGGTCTAAAGTACACACGTAAAAAGCCGCGCATCCGACCCCCGAGCGGGGAACCGGATGCGCGGCTTTTGTCTGCCTGAAACCTCACGAGGCTACAGCCTGGCGGGCTGCTGGTCGGCGGTCTAGTTGCGGGGCGATTTGCCGCCCGTCAGCGCATGAGCGCACACGTACGAAGTCACCAAGGAAATCACAATCGGCACCAGGAACGAGGTGTCATCCTCATACACGGAACGGTAGAAGAACCACACCGCCAGGGAAACCACCAGCGCCAGCACGTACACCAGAGCAAAACGCATCGTGGGGCTCATCGGGCGTGCAGAGCCCGCAGCGGCGCGACCTGCCTGCGCACGGCCACTCTGGCGCTTAGCGGATGCGGATCGAGAAGACATGAGAATCTCCTAAAGTTCGACGGTGACATCTTCGAGAAAACGACAACTCTCAGATGCTAAAAACCGCCGCAACACACCGGAAACCGGCACGCGTTACGGCGGATGTGGAGCCCCCAGTGGGATTCGAACCCACGACCTTTTCTTTACGAGGGAAATGCTCTACCCCTGAGCTATAGAGGCGCATATGCTGCCGTTCTCAACTGCCCGAAAGCAACCGGTGAACAGTGCATACCCCGCAATAGTACCAAAAAGGCGGGGGAGAGGCTAATTACTTTCAACACCGGCCCCGCAGCTGGGAGCAGGCGACAGGGCGGCTATGGTGTGCACTGCATTCACCCCGCAAACCCGCCCGAAGATAGGGAAAGTTCAGGGCAGAGGCATACAATAAACCCTATACCCACGGCGGCTGACAGCACCTCAGAGTGCACATCAACCACAGATTAATCAACCACAGATGTAGCAAACAGGCCAGCCCGCCACCCGTAGAGAGAGGAACCACCATGACTTCACCCCTCAACCGCCGCACCCTGCTACTGGGCGTAGTGCCCGCCGCCGCCCTGGGGCTGAGCGCATGCGGTTCCAGCTCCTCCCAGCCTTCCGCATCGGCGTCTGCGAGCGGTTCGGCGAGCGCATCTGCAAGCACCGCCGCTACCTCGGCAAGTGCATCCGCGAGCGCTTCGGCATCCGCTGACCCTTCGGGTACTGCTTCGGCAACCGCCGATGACGGCTACGTCGGTTACCGCCTCAACCGCGAAGTACCCGGTGCAGGCACCGCAACCCTGTACACCGACTACCAGTGCCCCTACTGCGCTAAGGCAGAACCTAAGTTTGAAGAAGCCGCCAAGAAGCTTGACGGCATCATGAACGTGACTGTGCGTCACATGCCGCTGAACATGCACGCCAACGCCGTACCCGCCGCGCTCGCCGTAGAAGCCGCAGCAGCTCAGGGTAAGCACGTTGAAATGGCGAACAAGCTCTTCGCCACCCAGAACGACTGGAAGAACATCAAAGAACGCGATAAGCTGCGCACCCTCTTCAACGACTACGCCAAGGAACTGGGCCTGAACGTCGAAGAATTCGACAAGGTCCTACTCGCCTCCGACACCGTCAAGCCCATCCAACGCGACTACGAGCACGCCGTGAAGATCGGTGTGAAGGGCACCCCCACCTTCGCCGTGAACGACAAGGTCGTTGAGGGCCTGGATTCCTCCTCCTCGGTGGATGACCTGGTCAGCACCTTCAAGCGTGAAGCTGGCGTGAAGTAGTGGCACACATTCAGCTCTCCGGCGGTCAGCGCGCCGAAATTCACCCCGACGGGTTCAGCGACCACGGCTACGTCCTCGAAATCGGTGGCGCCGAGCAGTCCCACGTGGACGTGCAGAACCCCGACTACGTGTTCTACGAGTACCTGCGCCGCATCGCAAACGCGGTGGATGCGCTCGCACCCGCCGGCGAACCCATCACCGCAGCACACCTGGGCGCCGGTGCGCTCACCCTCGTGCGCTATATTCAGGCGACCCGCCCCGGCTCCCGCCAGGTTGCCGTGGATATTGAGCCCGAGCTCATGGGCTTCGTGACGGACCGCCTGCCGCTACCCGCAGGCACCGACTGCCAGCTTGTGGTGGGGGATGCCCGCGAGCAGCTGGCGAACCTGCCCGAACTGCTGGGCGTGCCCGGTTTTGATGCGATCATTCTCGACATCTTCACCGGCATGGACGCACCCGCCCACCTGGCGAACCGCGACTTCTACCGCGAACTCAAGGACGCCCTGAGCGAGCGCGGCATGGTCGCCATCAACGTGGGCGACGACGCGGGTCTGCCCTTCTTCCAGCTGCAGGCAACCGCCATGCTGGAAGTCTTTGACCACGTGTGGTGCCTGTGCGAGAGCTCCATGCTCAGCGGGCAGAACGAAGGCAACCTCGTGCTGGTTGGCACCGCCCGCGAGCTGGACGAGGACACCCAGGACCGGCTGTACGCGATGGGTCCGCATCCGGCGGAAGTGCTCACCACCGATGAGCTCCGCGACCTGCTGGACGAGCTGGCCGAGAGCTAAACCTGACATACAAAACCGTTGAGGCGGGTACCAACCAGGTACCCGCCTCAACGGTTTTTTCTATGAGTTTTCTATAGGGCTTTCTGTACGCCGCACGCCGTACGCCGGCAGAATTTGGATTTTTACTCAGGACTTTGGTTTTACTCGGGACTTTGGCTTTACTCGGGTAGCGGCATGGGGACGGGATCCTTGCCGTCATCCTTCTGCTTGTGGGAATTACCCTTGGTGGTGGTCAGCGTAATGCCCACACTTGCAGTCATCAGCAGGAAAATCGCCACCCAACGAATCGGGCCGGTCTCCTGATCCAGCAACGCCCAACCGGCAATCGCCGCAATCGCCGGTTCCATGCTCATCAGCACGCTAAACACCTGCTGCGGCAGGTTGCGCAGAGCCATCAGCTCCGCGCTATAGGGAATCACCGAAGCGAACATCGCGGTACCAAAAATCATGAGGAGCAGCATCGGATCCTGCGCCGCATTCCACATCGGCTGAGGAGCCGGAACAACCGCTGCCACCGGGGCAATGAATGCGGCACCAACAAGCATCGCAACCGCCAGACCGCTCGCACCCGGAACCAGGGCACCCACCTTCGCGCTCGAGCGAATATACAGCGCCCAGAACACGCCAGCAATCAGCGCGAACGTCAGACCCAGGTAGTCGGTATCCTTGCCGACCGCCGCCTCGTAGCCGAGCACCAGCATGCCCGCCAGGGCGCAGAGCACCCACACCGCGTCGCGGAGCCTGCGCGTCAGCATGGACGCCAACGCCAGCGGGCCCAAGAACTCCACCGCAACCGCCAAACCAATCGGGATGTGGTCAATCGCGCAATAGAAGAAGCCGTTCATCAGACCGAAAGTCATACCGAAAATGATGACGGCACGCCACTGCTCCTTCGACCAAGACAGCGCACCCGGCGGCATCGTGCCCCTGCGACGGGTACGCCAACGCGCCGCCAACCACACGGCGCTACCCACCATCATGGAAGCAATCGCCAGACGGCTGACACTAATAGCCAGAGCACCAAACAGCGGGAAGAGCGTCACCGCGAACGCGGCACCGAACTGCAGCGATGAGCAGGACATCAGCACAAACATAATGCCCAGTGCGGGGCGTTGAGATGAAGTATGCGGCATGATTCTCCTTCCTGCGCCTCACAAGGCGGTACTTCTCCACGTGTGCATGCTGTGCCGCTACGGGGCAGAACGAACGCTCCAATAGCGCCGTTTAAAGAGCGCGCCCCCCCCGGGCAACACGAGATACTATCCTACTCGTTACCCGGGGGGGGGGCTAGAAGCCGTTGACACGGCTACAGTTCAGTAGATTAGAGGCCCTTCGCCTCACGGTCAGCCTTAATCTGTTCAGCCGACGGAATCGTAATAGAGTTAGTCGCCATCTGCGCAATATCCACCGCGTGCGCATCCACCGCACCCGGCAGGTAATGGTCCGCATCCTCCAGCGTGCCGTCCTCCTGCGCCTTCTTCTGCGCACGAGCGTGAGAAATCGAAATACCGATACTCGCCGCCACCAGCAGAGCAATAGCAACCCAACGAACCAGGCCGGTAGCCTCACCAAGCATCACAATACCCACAGCCGCCGCAATCGCAGGCTCCAGGGACAGCACCACGCTATAAATGTGCGCGGGCAGCAGACGCAGCGAAGAAACCTCACCCAGCGCCGGCAGGGCAGAAGCCAGCAGACCCATCAGGCAGCCAATAGCCAGCAGGTGCACATCCTGGGTGACCTTCAACAGGTTATTGCCGCTTATCAGGAACGGGAACGGCAGAACCAGCAGGGTAGAGACAACGTTACCCACGACCATGCCGCCCATACCCGGAATCAGAGCGCCAACCTTCTCAGTCGCCAGAATATAGGCGGCACGAGAAATAGCGGTCAGGATTGCGAAAACCACACCCATCAACGCGAAATCTTCAGGCTTCGCCTGGGACTCAGCAGTCAGAATCGCCATGCCCGTAAATGACAGAGCAATCCACACCAGGTCCAGCTTACGGCGCGACATAACCGTCGCCAGCACCAGCGGACCCATAAACTCAATAGCCACCGCAATTGCTAGCGGAACCTGCTCAATAGCCACATAGAAGAAGGCATTCGCACCGGTCAGGGCGACACCGAGGACAATGACCGCCATCCACTGCTGACGGGTCCACGAACGAATCTGCGGGCGGAAGAACACCCACAGCAGGATAGAAGATGTCAGCAGGCGCAGAGCGACCACGCCCCAGGGGCCCAAATCGCCCATGAGCTGCTTGGCAAGAGCCGCACCGAACTGCGCCGAAATAATCGCGCCGGTCGCGTACGCAACACCCAGCCCCTGAGTCGCCAGGGGAGAACGCGCAGCATTGGGCGTATGGGTGGAAGAAGTCATAGTATTCCTTAGGATTCAGAAGAGGTATTAGCCGCTATCTGTCATCAGGCGCAACCCGAATCTCCGTGAAGCAGGTCACGCACTATGCAAACAATGAATAGTGTGTAATCTACGACAATTTTACGCGCTTTAAAATTGGGCGCAAATAAAGACCAAAACACCCTAACAAGCGATCAAAAACCTCCACGCCCTCGGTGAAATTTCACCCCCCAAACCCCACCACAGGCCCCATATTCAGGAAAAATTCACCAAGCCGTGATTTACTGAGAGCATGCTTGACCCGAAGAAGTCTCTATTCGATGAAGACGGCAACCCCCGTCCCGCACTGACCACCACCCTCGACAACGTACTGCGCATGCAACGACCGCTCGCGCTGTCCATCGTCAAAAAACTGCGTGAAGCACACCCCGACGAAACCCCCGAACAAATCCACAAGCGCCTCGACCGCACCTACCTGCGTGACATCACCGCCATCGGCGGCGTCACCGGCGCATCCGCATTCGTGCCCGGCGTCGGCACCGTCACCTCCATGAGCCTGTCCGCGCTCGCAGTCGGCGGCTACCTCGAACGCACCGCACTCTACGCCCAGGCAGTCGCAGAACTGCACGGCGTGCACGTACACGACCCCGAAACCGCCCGCTCCATGGTCATGGCAATCATGCTCGGCGAAGAAGGCTCCCAGCTCATGAACACCGTGCTGCTGCAGACCGGCAAGGCAGGCGGTGTCTCCAACAAGTGGGGCATGCTGCTCGGCAACTCCTCCAGCGGCAAGATGTTCAGCGTCGAACGTACCATCCGAAACATGTTCATCCGCCGATTCCTCACCCGCCAGACCGGTGCACTGCTCGGCCGTGCCCTGCCCTTCGGCGTGGGCGCAGTCGTTGGCGGTGGCGCGAACCTGACCCTCGGCAAGGACGTCGTGCGCAACACCCGCCGAGCCTTCGGCGACGCGCCCGCCTACTTCCCCGCAGAGCTCATGATTACCCCGCGTGCACCGCGCGTACAGGGCGGCGAAGGTTCGGACGGCTCCTCCGGCGTGGCTGGCTCCCTGCTCAAGGGCGTCAAGGACGCAGGTAAGGCTGTAGGCAAGGTCTTCACCCGCGACAAGGGCAACGACACCGAAACCGGTCACCACCGCATGCTCGGCCGCTAAACCCGCTGGCTAACAGAACAAAGCAAAGACCCAACACGCTAAAGACCCCGGATCCCTGAACACAGGGACCCGGGGTCTTTAGCGTATAAACCGGTAGTGGGCGCTACGGACTAAGCGTTCTTCGCGTGATCCAGCAGCTGAGCCGCAATACCGTTATAGGTGTGCGGAGTCAGAGCCGACAGACGTGCCTCAGCCTCGGGGGAGAGGCCCAGAGTAGCCACAAACTCCTTCAGACGAGCAGCATCCACGCGGTGACCGCGAGTCAGCTCCTTCAGGCGCTCATACGGGTTCTCCATGCCGGGAACACCTGCAATAGCCTCAGCGCGCATCACCATCTGAATCGCCTCAGCCAGAACCTCCCAGTTGGAATCCAGATCAGCAGAAATAACGTCGGTCGCAATATCCAGACGCTGCAGACCCTTCACCACATTGGAGATAGCCAGCACCGAGTGACCAAACGCCACACCGATATTGCGCTGCGCCGACGAGTCAGTCAGGTCACGCTGCCAACGAGAAGTCACCAGGGTCGAACCCAGCGAATCCAGCAGAGCGTTGGACAGCTCCAGGTTAGCCTCCGCATTCTCAAAGCGAATCGGGTTCACCTTGTGCGGCATAGTCGACGAACCGGTCGCACCAGCCACCGGAATCTGACGGAAGAAACCAATCGAAATGTAGCTCCACACATCGGTGCAGAGGTTGTGCAGCACACGGTTGAAGTGCGCGATATCCGAGTACAGCTCGGCCTGCCAGTCGTGCGACTCAATCTGGGTGGTCAGCGGGTTCCAGGTCAGGCCCAGGTGCTCCACAAAACCACGAGAAACAGCCTGCCAATCAGCGTCAGGAACCGACGCATAGTGAGCAGCGTAAGTGCCGGTCGCACCATTAATCTTGCCGAGGAACTCGGTAGCAGCAGCGTGCTTCACCTGACGCTTCAGACGGTAGGCGAGAACACCCAACTCCTTACCCAGGGTGGAGGGAGTTGCAGGCTGACCGTGAGTGCGGCACAGCATCGGCACGTCGCGGCCTTCCTCAGCCAGCTTCAGCAGAACCTCAATCAGGTTCTCAGCAGCCGGAACCCACACGTTCTCAACAGCATCCTTGATGCCCAACGCGTAGGCGAGGTTGTTAATGTCCTCAGAAGTGCAGCCGAAGTGAACCAGCGGCACCAGGTGACCCAGGCCCAGGCCCTCCAGGCGGCGGCCAATGTAGTACTCGACCGCCTTCACATCGTGAACGGTGACTGCCTCAATCTCAGCCAGCTCCGCCACAGAATCAGCGTTGAAATCGGTCACGATGGCGCGCAGACCGTTCTTCTGCTCACCGGTGAGCGGGGACAGGCCCGGAAGAATCGAATGCTCGCACAGGTAGATGAACCACTCAACCTCAACGTGGATGCGGTCGCGGTTCAGCGCCGCCTCAGAAAGGTAGTTGGTCAGGGGGGCGGTCACGGATGCGTAGCGTCCGTCGAGGGGGCCCAGCGCAAGTTCGCCGGTGCCCAGGTCAATACGGCCAGAAGGCAAGAAGGTGTTATTGGTGTGAGACATAACTCTATTTTTGCATGAATTCGCCGAAAAAAAGAGGCGGGCAGAGCATATGGACGTGATGGGTGGCTGGGGTAGTTGCAGAAATATGACAAAACGAGGGGGTGCGGAGGGGGCATTTTTTGGGTTTTGAGGGGCAAAAACGTGCGAATTCTTCGAAACAAGCCTGAGTTATCCACAGGTTGGCGTACTCCGCCTGCACGGTCACCGCGGCAGATTTAGCCTAAAACAAACCCAAACACAGGACAGAAACAGGCGCACAAACAACCAGTCCAACCACCGAAAGGACGCCCCATGAACACAATCGTCGACACCGCACCGCCTCCCGCACCCCAGCTGCCCCGCATCGAACCAACCGATATCCTCCGCGCAGCAGGACACATGGGCATCGGCACCGCCGCCGGCCACGCCCTCGCCGAACAGCTCATGGCCGCCGCCGCCCTCGCCCGTGCCAAAGGCGCAGAACTCTCCCACAGGATGCGCACCGAAGCCCAAGAAATCCGCACCGCACACCAACGCGCCAACGAACTCAACGGCGACCGCTGGGCATCCGAAGCCGGACGCGCCTACCGGCGACAACTCGAAGAACACCGCGAAAAAATCCGCAACCAGGCCGAACAAGCCGAAGGCACCGCCGCCATGATTGCCGCAGCCGGAGAAGAACTCGCCAACGACCTCACCGGCAAAGCGCAGGCAATCAAAGCCGCCGCCTCCGCCGTAGATAACCTACTCGGCAAAATTGCCGACGGCGCTGCGGACGCACTCGAAAAGCTCAACCCCGGCGAAATCATCGCCCGCTCAGGCGTGCAAAAAGCCCAGTCAACGCTCGATTCGCTCATGCACGTGAACCTGCCCGACGGGCTGAGCTCGCTCATCCGAACCCACTAACCCCACCCTAGGAGACACCATGATTACCGGACCCACCGTTGCGCCCATCGGTGACCTCAGCAACTCCGCAGGGCCCACCGCAGGCACCATCAGCGTTGAGCTTGAAGAAATGCCCGCCATTGCCGACGGCCTCGACGCCGTCAGCCGCACCTGCGCCGACCGCACCATGCCGATTCTTGGCATCGCCACCGAGACTCGGCTCTTCCTCGGCATTAACGGACGTGCCCAGCAGGCTGCCGCTATTTGCGCCGTCCTTGCTGCAGACCTCGGTATGAGTGCCGCAAAGTTCGGCGTCACCGCAGCCACCGTCCGAGCCGCCCACAGCTCCTACCTGCAGGTTGAAAACACCGTCGCAGGCTGGTTCGAATCCATGGGCATCGCAAAGGACGGCAAGCTACCCGACGGACGCAGCACCCGAGGTCACTTCCGCGGCCTCATCGCTGGAGAACCCGGCGAAGCTACCTACCTCTTGAAGCTCACCATTCCCGAGCTTGGGTACTTCTCGGCATCTCGGACGCTACCGTATTCGCCTCTCGTGGCGGGTATTCTTTTCGGCTTCACCGCCTACATGGATGCCAAATGGAATCCTGAAATTGCCCGTCAGCGAGCATTTGACCGCCTTGCAAGCATGTTTGGCATTCCGCGAGGACTTGCTCGAAAGGCACTGGACGGTGGCCTATTCAGTATCGCCAAATCTGGAATCGATACCTTTCTTGGCGCTAAGGCTCATAATATTCGGACCGCTTCTGCCGACGAATACGGTATCGCTGCGCACCGCGGCGAGAAAAGCCAGCTCTCCATAGGCACCAGCTCGGAGCGTCTTATGGCAGCGGCTAAGGCACAGGATCAGGAATTTGAGCGTTCCCGCCAGAACCCCTCGACCGCTGAACGTAGTGCCGTGCTCGTTACCGTTATGTACGAAGCAGGGCACGAAGGCGACCCAGCCCATGCCCTGTATGTGGTGAGCGTTCCAGGTACCAACTTTAACTCCTGGGGCGGATCCATCATAGATGTCCCTGGTGCCGAACGCGAAGCATTGGGCAAAGATACTATGGAGAACCCCGCATATCAGATGGTTTTGCAGGCTCTACGTGATGCCGGAGCGCATCAGGGTGCTCGTGTGTACATGGAGGGCTTCAGCCAGGGCGCCATGATTGCCTACAACATGGCGAATAGTACTGAAGTCGCTCAAGAAATCAATATTGTGGGTGTTTATGCCCAAGGTGCTCCGCTACGAGGCCTGCCGGCTAAACGCCGTGATTTTGCTGTGGACTACGTGGAAGGAGACGGTGACTGGGTTCCTGACTCAGCGGTGAATCCTCTTGCCCAAATTTTCGGGGGAACATGGAGTCCTGATGAACGCGATACAGTAATCACCGTCAATAACCCTGAACATCATGGCGAGAATTACCACGAAGCACTAAAACGTGAAGGGCATAGTGGCAAGGTGCCTGGCGGCATGCGCGCTGCAATGGAGGGTAAAGAGTACGCGCTGGGGGAACAGAAGGTAACCTCAGCCTCAAGCCTGCCGGACGGTCTGCCTCCCGCTCTACGAGTGGGTATAACTATCAAACGTACCGAGGTCTACGGCGGGGCAGCCCTTGCATCAGGAACTGTGCCTGGCCCCTTGGGTATAGCTGAGCTGGCTGATGAGAAGCCAGGCGAGCGTCTGGGGCGGGCAAAGCGTGGTATCGAAGATACCGTCCCCGCCGTCATCGAGGGCGTCAAAAAGACCCTCCCTCGCCCCGAGCCGACTCCGCAGGAGAAGCCTCAGGCCCCGGAGCCTGCATGGCCCGAAACCCCCGTGCCGCCGATGCCCAAGGTGCCCCTCCTGCAGGGATACAACCCGCAGAATATTCCGCCCGCCATCAAGATGCCCGCGGACCTGAGTCGTCCGGAGCCTGCGCCCATCAAGATGCCCGCTCGAATCGAGGCAGAGGGGCAGCTGCCCCCTGCAAGTCTGATCCCGCCGGACATTCTGCCCAAACCTGCAGATCTGCATACGCACATCGAAAAGGCTGTTACTCAGCCAATCATCGATCAGCTACAGCTCCCTACAGTTGGTTCCGCGCTCAAGAATCCTCCAATCTTCGGAGTCGGGCAAGGCGGAGACTACGACAGTAGCGAGTCGCTCATCCCCGCCCTACCGAATCTGAAGCCTGCACCCATGCTCCCGCCCAAGAGCATTGACCCCGGGTTCCTCGCATCAACTCCGCCCGAGAACATCGACCCCGGGTTCCGCGCCCCAGGCCCTCCCGAGGACCTGACTCCCATCGAGGAGCGTGAACCCCTGATGGTCTAAAAGCCCTATCTCAACGGCTCGGTGGAGGGTGGAGGGGACGAGTAGAGTAGAGAAGAGAAAAGGAGGGGCGCCACCGGGAACAACCCCGGCGGCACCCCTCCATCTTTTCGTACAGCCTTTGCGTACAGTGTGTGCTTCTTTGCGCACAGCGCTCGCGGCTAGCATCTGCTGCCTGCACAGCTACAGTTTGCTTGCGACCTGCTCTCCAGGTGAGAAGCGTTAGCCTCCGAGCCGCCCGCAGGCACATACTGGAACCATGAGCCAGTCAGCTGAACACGCCAACATCCCGGTCCGCCCCGTCTTCAACACCCTGCCCAGCTACGCGGCAGGCAAGCCGCCCGCACCCGTTGAAGGCCTCACCCAGTACAAGCTCTCCTCGAACGAGAACCCGCTGGGCCCCGTACCCGAGGTGGCGCGCCTCCTCGCAGAATTTGTGACCGTGCACCGCTACCCCGACCCGCTCTCCACCGCCCTGCGCCACAAGCTCTCCGCACGGCTCGGCGTGGACGCTGACGACATCGTCACCGGTGCCGGAAGCCTCGGTGCGCTCAACCAAATCCTCAAAACCTTCGCCGGCGTAAACGCCGACGGCGTGCAGGACGAAGTCATCTACGCCTGGCGCTCCTTCGAGGCATACCCGATCCTCGTCGGCATTATGGGCGCTCGCAGCGTGCAGGTGCCGAACCTGCCCGACGGCTCACACGACCTGGACGCCATGGCGGCAGCCATCACCAATCGCACCCGCCTGATCCTGGTCTGCACCCCCAACAACCCGACCGGCCCCGCCGTCACCGAGAGCCAGATTCGTGCGTTCCTGGCGAAGGTGCCCGCCCACATCCCCGTGGTCATTGATGAGGCGTACTTCGAGTTCTGCGCTGCCTCCACCGTGCCGGACAGTGAAGAAGCCCCGCTGAACGGCATGGACATCTACCGCGACTACGAGAACGTCATCATTCTGCGCACCTTCTCCAAGGCGCAGGGCCTGGCGGGTCTGCGCGTGGGCTATTCGATTTCGCACCCGCAGATTACGCAGCACCTGCGCGTGGCGGCGACCCCGTTCGCCGTGACGGCGCTGGCGGAGGCGGCGGCTATCGCCTCCATCGAGCATGAGGATGCGGTGATGGAGCGTGTGAGCCACCTGGTCGCTGAGCGTGAGCGCGTGACCGCTCGACTGCGCGAGCTGGGCTACGATTTCCCGAGCACCTACGCGAACTTTGTGTGGCTGCCCCTGGGGGAGCGCACGGGTGAGTTCGTGCAGTTGATGGCTGAGCATGCGCTGTCGGTGCGTGCGTTTGGCACCGAGGGCGTGCGCGTGAGTATTGGCGAGGTGGAGGCGAATGACCGTTTCCTCTCGCTATGTGAGGTCTTCGCGAAGGGGCTCTAGAGCGTCTTGTGAAGGGGCGGGAGTGCCCACCCTGCCCTGTTTGAGCCCTAATTGAACAATGTACTATTTTCCCTTGTCGAGGTTTGTTTGGGCTTTTCAAATGGTTCTCGCGCGGGAAAAATGATGGCCCCAAAAAGCTCTCAATAGTTAAATTAAACCTCCTATATATTCCCGAAAAAGAATATATAGGAGGTTTAATTTAATGATGTTCAAATAGTGAATGACAGGGCATAATACGCTGTGTTATCAGCGTAACTGCCGCGAGATAAAGCCGGAAAGAGTAGACTGGTAACTATATATGCCCAGACCCTCACAGGCCTGCCGGAACACCTCAAACCCTGCACCATCAGGTGAACGTTGAGACTAAAACCCGGGCCGCTGAGGGCCAAGCCCTCGTCACGTGTGGAGGTTAGATGCACGAGAACGACAAGTACCCGGGAGTGCCCGAGCGCATCCAGCTCATGGATGAGAACGGCACCGTCCACGAACACCCCACCTTCAGCCGATACGTCAAAGACGTCGATGGTGATATCCTGCGCGAGGCCTACCGCCTCATGTACCCCACCCGCCGCTTCGACGATGAGGCGACCGCCCTGCAGCGCCAGGGTCAGCTCGCCCTGTGGGTTCCTAGCCGAGGCCAGGAGGCCGCGCAGGTCGGTTCCGCACTCGCCTACGCACCCAACGACTACATCTTCCCCTCCTATCGTGAGCACGCCGTTGCCCTGGCGCGCGGTGTGGATTTCCGCGACCTGATTACCATCTTCCGTGGCACCACCACCCACGGCTGGGACATGAAGGCACACAACTTCCACACCTACACCAAGGTGCTTGCCGCCCAGACCCTGCATGCAGTCGGCTACGCCATGGGTCTGAACTTCGACGCCGACATCGAGGCTGAAACCGGCATCCGCCGCACCGGTCAGGGCCAGGCAACCGACCCTGCCGAGGACACCCAGAAGCCTGCCGTGGCGGTCTACTTCGGTGACGGCTCCTCCACCGAGGGTGACGCGCACGAGTCCATGGTTTTTGCTGCCTCCTACAACGCGCCGGTGCTCTTCTTCGTGCAGAACAACCGCTGGGCTATCTCCGTGCCCTTCGAGGTGCAGTCCCGCGTGCCGGTGTCCACCCGCGCCGCAGGCTACGGCTTCGAGGGTATTCGCGTGGACGGCAACGACGTTCTCGCCGTGCTCGCCGCAACCCGCTACGCCATGGAGAAGATCCGTGCCGGTGAAGGCCCCGTACTGATTGAGGCCGAGACCTACCGCCTCGGCCCGCACACCACCGCGGATGACCCCACCAAGTACCGCACCGATGCCGACCTAGAAGGTCCCCTGCGCCGCGACCCCATGTTGCGCCTTGAGAAGCACCTGCGCGAGCAGGGCTACGCCGATGATGCCTTCTTCGAAGAGGTTGCAGAATCTGCGCAGCAGGTCGCGAACGGCGTGCGTGAGGCAGTGCTGAACTCTGAGGTTGCCGACTTTGAGTATTTCTTCGACCGCGTCTACGTGCAGGAACACCAGCAGGTGGAAGACGACCGCGAGTTCTATCGTAACTACGTTGCAGGCTTTGAAGAGGAGTAAGCATGAGCGAGAAAATTGAACGTTTGACCCTCGCCAAGGCGATTACCCGCGGCCTGGAAGACGCCATGGAAGCCGACCGCACCGTCGTCATGCTCGGTGAGGATATCGGCAAGCTCGGCGGCGTGTACCGTGTGACCGAGGGCCTGCAGGCGCGCTTCGGCAACCGCCGCGTCATGGATGCGCCCCTGGGTGAGTCCGGCATTATCGGCACCTCCATCGGTATGGCCCTGCGTGGCTACCGTCCCGTGCCGGAGATTCAGTTCGACGGCTTCGTGTTCCCCGCCTACAACCAGATCACGAGCCAGCTGGGGAAGATTCACAACCGCACCGATAAGCAGTACACGGTGCCGGTGACTATCCGCATTCCGTACGGTGGCGTGATTGGTTCGGTGGAGCACCACTCCGAGTCCCCGGAGGCGCTGTTCGCCCACACTGCGGGTCTGCGTATTGTGACCCCCTCGACCCCGCACGAGGCGTACTGGATGACCCGCAAGGCGATTGAGTGCCCCGACCCGGTCATTATTTTTGAGCCGAAGCGCCGCTACTGGCTCAAGGGTGAAGTGGACTTTAGCGACACTTCCTTTGATCCGTTTAGCGCCCAGGTGGTGCGTGAGGGTACGGACGCGACCATCGTTGCGTACGGTCCGCTGGTGCCGGTTGCTCTGGCTGCTGCGGAGGCTGCCGTGGAGGATGGCCGCTCGATTGAGGTCATTGACCTGCGCTCGATTTCGCCGCTGGACGTGCCGACCGTTGCCGCTTCGGTGGCGAAGACTGGCCGCCTGATTGTTGCGCACGAGGCGCCGACCTTCGGTGGCATGGGCGGTGAGTTGGCTGCGGCGATTACGGAGCGTTGCTTCTACAGCCTGCAGGCGCCGGTGATTCGTGTGGGCGGCTACTACATGCCGTACCCGATTTCCCGCGTTGAGGAAGAGTACGTGCCCGATATTGACCGTATTCTTGAGGCGGTTGACCGCGCTTTTGACTACTAGGCATTCCCTGATCTGACGTATCAGCGTGTTGCGCTATGGCGGGTTGCAAGCCCGCACAGAATATTCCGTATAGGGCATATGCCCTAGTGAGAGGTAAAAATGTCCCAGATTTTCCCGCTCCCTGACGTGGGCGAAGGCCTGACCGAAGCAGAAATCCTCAGCTGGAAGGTGGCAGTCGGCACCGAGGTCGCCATCAACGACGTCCTCGTCGAAATTGAAACCGCGAAGAGCGTCGTGGAACTACCCTCGCCCTTCGCCGGCACCGTCGAGGCGCTGCTCGTTGCCGAAGGCGAAACCGTTGAGGTGGGCACCCCGATCATCAGCATCTCCGGCGGCGACAACGCACCCGCAACCCCGGCGGCACCCGCCGCGGCAGAGGCTGAGTCCGGCACCGCACTGGTCGGCTCCGGCCCCAAGGCGGACGCTGTGAAGCGCCGCGCCCGCAAGCGCCCCGCCTCCGCGGCCCAGCCCGCACAGGCTGTTGCGGCACCGGTCGCACCGGCTGTTCAGGCACCCGTGGCGCACACCCCCGCCGACTCGGCGAACCGCAACCAGGGCCTGCTGAGCGAGCTGGCTGAGCGCGCCTCCCGCTTTGTGGAGAACACCCCGCTGAACTCGGTGGTGCAGCGTCTGGCACCCGAGCCCGCAGCGGCTCCCGCGCCGACTTTGGCTCCTGAGCAGGTTCCGCACCGCCCGACCCTCGCGCCGCCTCCGGTGCGTCTTGCCGCAAAGGAGCTGGGTGTTGACCTGGCGAACGTGACCGCTACCGGTGCGCGCGGCCAGGTGACCAAGCAGGACCTCATGAACTATGTGGCGCACCTGAGCGATGTGCAGCATAGCGGCGCCCGCCAGCCGTTCTGGCAGCCCGCAGCCACCCCCGGTGACCGCATTGAGCGCATCCCGGTGCGTGGCGTGCGTAAGGCTACCGCGAAGGCTATGGTTGCTTCGGCGTTTAGCGCCCCGCACGTGTCCATCTTCGTGGATGTTGATGCCTCCCGCACCATGGAGTTCGTGAAGCGCCTGAAGAAGTCCCGCCACTTTGAGGGCGTGAAGGTCACCCCGCTGCTGGTACTTGCCGCCGCGGTCATTTGGGCTGCTGAGCGTAACCCGCAGGTCAACGCGACCTGGACCGATAGCGAAATCCAGATTAAGCACTTCATGAACCTGGGTATTGCTGCGGCGACCCCGCGCGGCCTGATGGTTCCGAACATTAAGGACGCTCAGGAGCTGTCCCTGCGTGAGCTGGCTATCGCGCTGAACAACCTGACCACTCGCGCCCGTGAGGGTAAGACTCAGCCCGCTGAGATGGCGAACGGCACCCTGACCATTACGAACATCGGTTCGCTGGGTATTGATACGGGTACCCCGATTATTAACCCCGGTGAGGTGGCGATTGTTGCCTTCGGTACGATCAAGCAGAAGCCGTGGGTGGTTGATGGTGAGGTCATTCCTCGCTGGGTGACGACCCTGGGTGGCTCCTTCGATCACCGTGTGGTGGATGGCGACCTGTCAGCTCGTTTCATGGCTGATGTGGCTGCGATTCTTGAGGAGCCTGCACTGCTGCTGGACCACTAAGCGGAACATTTTGGCTAGTCAGCGCCGTATTGCTGGGTAGCTAAGGCCGTTTAGGATACAGATACTTAGATACAGAAAACCTCCGGTACCTTTCGTAAGGTACCGGAGGTTTTCTGCACGTTTTATCCCTATCGCAACGAGGCGCGGGTGCTTAGAAGACTAGGCGTCCTCGCGTGCCACCTGGTCGCTCGGGTACTTGTCCACGCGGCGGTGGTACAGGCGTCCCAATAGGCCGCCGAGGATAGCGCCGAGGAAGCTCAACGCCAGAACCAGCAGAACCGCGAGCAGGCCGTTCGCGAAATCGCCCGCAATCAGCTTCTGCAACGACAGGGACGCAACACTATTCTGGAACAGCTGAGGCATGAGGAAGGTCGCCAGGGATCCGAGGATGAGCGCCATAATCTGCCAGAGCCACACGGCAATGCCCTGCTTCGCGCCGGCGAATCGTGCCATGCGTCCCGCCGCGTAACCGCCCACCAGGTAAGCGAAGAAAATGAGCACACTCAACGCCACCGCGACCGGCACGGCGTTCGACGCGCCGCTGAAGAGTCGGGAGACCACCGAGGCGTATTCGATGGACTCGCTCTGACCGGTCAGGGTCAGCCACGACTGGATAGCCCACAGGCCACCGTCCATGAGGGAGATGGTGATCAGCCAGCCGAGCAGGCCGGGCAGTAGGTGCATGCGGGAGTAGCGGCTCTTCTGCATGGACAGTGCGGTTGCGGCGGTGAGGATGGGTTCCGAGCCAGCGGCATCACCTGCGGGGGTGGGGATGACGAAGTGGTCATCTGCCGCGGGGGCAGCCTGCGGGGCGCTGGGTGCCGCATGGGCGTTGCCGGGTGCGGGCACCTCGTAGCTTGCCGCTGCGGTCGGTGCGGTAGGGGGTGCGCTAGCTACGCCGCCGCGCACGTTGTCCGTGCTGGGGGCTGCAGGCTTGTCGAGCCAGCTGAGGTTGTCGGTAGCGGGTTCGCCCAAGTCAGCGCCGGAGTCTGCACTTTGAGCGGTGCTGTTTGCGGAGAGGAGCGGCTGCGTTGCGGTAGCCGCTTCGGTGAGGGGGCGGGTCGCATCCTGCGAGGACTGCGCGGAGGACTGAGCCGAAGAGGCCGCCTCGCGCGCCTTTTCGTGGGCGCGGCGTGCCGCGTTCAGCTCCTCATCGGTCAGAACCACGGTGGGGTCGTCGGAGGAGAATGCCGCCTCCCACAGGTCACTTTCGGTGGGGGAGGACGCCGCGGCGGCCGGATGCTGCTGCGGGGTGTTGTTCTGTGCGTTCATTAAATCCTTTGGATTCTAGTCCTGGGTGCTGATTTAGCGGTTGCGGTCAGCGTAGAAGGCGCGTGCTTCTTCCAGGGCTTCTGCGGAGTAGGTGTGCGGGTATGCCGGGCGTTCGTTCTCGTCCAGGGTACGGACCACGCGGCCGGGGTTGCTCACCACGAGGGAGTTAGCCGGGACGTCCTTGGTGACGACGGTGCCCGCGCCAATCACGGAGTTCTTGCCGATGGTCACACCGCCCAGGATGATGGCGCCGCCACCGATCCAGACGTTGTCTTCAACGGTGATGGGCTCGCCACCTTCCCAGTATGCGGCGCGGTCGATCGGGTTGAGCGGGTGGGTGGGGGTGAGGAACTGTACGTTGTTGCCGACGAGCACGGTGGAGCCGATGCGGATCGGGCAGACGTCCAGGAAGACGCAGCCAAAGTTGAAGAAGGAGCCGTCACCAATATAGGTGTTCACGCCGTAGTCGAAGCGTGCGCCGGGGCGGATGTGCGAGTGCTCGCCCAGGTGGCCGAGGTGTTCACGGTAGACGTGCATTGCCTGTGCCTGCTCGCCGCGTGCGTAGTGTTCTTCGGCGAGGACGGTTGCAGCGTGGATGCGCTTAGTCTGCGCGGCGCATTCGGCGTCGGGCATGTAGGCGGCGCCGGAGACCATGCGGTTGAAGATGTCGCCGTTGGGGCGCTGCGGGGTGTGCATTAGTGGGCTCCTCCCAGAAGGTAAGCAAGTGCGATGATGGCCATTCCGAACAGGATGACGACTCCTCCGGCGATAGCGAATCGTTTGGAAATTTCGCGGAGGAGCTTCTTGAACTGCTCGTCAGTGATGTCTTGCTGTCGTTTACTCATGCTTTAAGTATCCCAGAGTTGCTGGGTTCTGCCTTAGTGTTTCGGCGTTTATTGCGGTATCTGGGGCGGGTGTACCGTGTGATTTTCAGCGTGGAAAGAAGCGCTGCTGAGTTGAAGCGTGAGGGTGTGGGAAGGCACAATCAATGCATGACTGAGGCTCAGAAGAACACGAACCTGCAGGATGCGGCGGCACCTGCATCCCCCGCTGGCGTATCGGCTGGTGCGCATCCGTTGGCGCATCGACCCTGGTTGAAGAATTATTCTTCGTGGACTGCCCGCGATATTGAGCTGCCCGAAACCTCGCTGAGCCACCTCATTGACGAGGCGGTCCGCACCGTACCCCACAAGGTGGCGCTGGAGTTCTTTGGCTCGACCACAACCTACGCCGAGTTGGGGGATCAGATTGAGCGTGCTGCGGAGGGTCTGCGCGTAGCGGGTGTGCAGCCGGGTGACCGTGTGGCGCTGATTTTGCCGAACTGTCCTCAGCATATTGCGGCGTTCTACGCGATTTTGCGCCTGGGCGCGATTGTGGTGGAGCATAACCCTCTGTACACGGGCGCGGAGTTGCGCCACATGTTTGAGGATCACGGCGCGAAGGTCGCGATTGTGTGGGATAAGATCGCCTCGCATATTACGGGTCTTCCGGCGGATATCCGCCCGAACCATATTTATTCGGTGAACATGATTTCGGCGATGCCCGCGCTGATGCGTACCGCGCTGAAGCTGCCGTTGAAGAGCGCGCGTGCTTCGCGTGAGAAGCTGACCGGTCCTGCGCCGGGTACGGTGTCGTGGGCTCAGCTGGTGAAGAGCGAGCGTATTGACCCGTCGCATCGCCGCCCGACCGCGCACGATATTGCGCTGCTGCAGTACACCTCGGGTACGACCGGCCTGCCGAAGGGTGTGATGCTCACGCACCGCAACCTGGAGTCTAACGGTCGCATGGGTGAGGCATGGATTAACCCGGGTGATGACGAGGTGATTTACTCGGTTCTGCCGCTGTTCCACGCCTACGGTATGACCCTGGGCGTGACGATTGCGTCGCTGTGCCGTGCCCGCCTGGTGCTGTTCCCGACCGTGGACATGGACCTGATTTTGAAGGCGATGAAGAAGACCCGCCCGACCATTCTTCCTGCGGTTCCGCCGGTGTATCGCCGCCTCATGGATGAGGCGAAGAAGCGCGGCGTGTCCCTGGAGGGTATCCGTTATGCGGTCTCCGGTGCGATGAACCTGCCGCCTGAGCTGGTTGCCGAGTGGGAGGAAGCGTCCGGCGGTTTCATGGTGGAAGGCTACGGCCTGACCGAGTGTGCGCCGCTGGTGTCCTGCAACCCGCTCAATGACACTCGTCGCGCCGGTTTTATTGGTGTTCCGTTCCCCTCCACCGATATTCGTGTGGTGGACCCGGAGACCGGCGAGGACGTGCCTGATGGTGAAGAGGGCGAGCTGTGGGTGAAGGGCCCTCAGCGTTTTGCTGGTTACTGGAAGCGTGAGGACGAGACGGCGAAGACCATCACTCCCGAGGGTTGGCTGCGTACCGGCGATATTGTGCGACTGGACGAGGACTACTTCATTCAGATTGTTGATCGCATCAAGGAAGTTATTATTACCGGCGGTTTCAATGTCTCCCCGACGGAGGTTGAGGTCGCCCTCAAGCAGCACGACATGGTCGCGGATGCGGCGGTCGTCGGTATTCCGCTGCCCGCCGGTGGCGAGATGGTGGTTGCCGCCGTGGTGCCCGCCCCGGGACGCGTGGTGCAGGAACACACCCTGCGTGAGCACTGCTACTCGAAGGTGACTCGCTACAAGGTTCCGCGCCGCATCGTGGTGGTGGATGACCTGCCCCGTTCGATGCTGGGTAAGGTTCTGCGCCGTAAGGTGCGTGAGCAGCTGATTGCTTCGGGCGAGTTTGACCAGTAGACGCTAGCGGCTCGCTGATTGCCCGTTTTATGAACGCCGGCTTGGGTTTTTGTACCCTTGCCGGCGTTTTGTGTGCGCCTGAATACACCGGCAATGACACCGTCAATGACGCTTTATAACCTGGAAATAATCACCGCATGACGAAATATGACAAAATATGACGACCTTGACGTTCTGTGTCTCATGAATAGCTCTTAACTTCCACACCCGCCCCCGCCCGTGCTGTAATTGTCCCATCATCATTCCCATCGGACGTGCTAGTACCAACGTCAGCACCCGGTGGAACGCATCATCATTCAACAGAAAGATTCATAGCCGTGAAGAAGTTTGCTGCTGCACTCGCAGTTGTCCCCATGGTCTTTGGCCTGGCAGCCTGCGGTTCCACCAACTCCTCCTCTTCCTCCTCTTCCGAATCCAAGAAGGTCACCATCGGTGTGGTTGGCTCTGAGAAGTTCAACAAGACCCTGAAGGAAGAAGCTAAGAAGCAGGGTATCGACATTGAGTACAAGGAGTTCAGCGCTTACACCGAGCCGAACCCCGCACTGGACGCCGGTGACATCGACATGAACCGCTTCCAGCACATCGCGTACCTGTCTAACTACAACGTGAGCGCTAACAAGGACCTGCAGATTGTCGGTCCGACCGTCATCTACCCGATGGCTCTGTTCTCCAAGAAGCACTCCAAGTTGGCTGACATCCCCCAGGGCGGCGAGATCGTTATCCCGAACGACACCGTGAACGAGGCACGCGCACTGAAGCTGCTGAAGACCAACGGTCTGGTCACCTTCAAGAACGCTGACGTTGACGCACCCACCATCGACGACGTGGACACCGCTAACTCCAAGGTGAAGGTCACCCCCGTCGACGCAACCCAGACCGTGGTTGGCATGGAGTCCGCTGACGGCGCAGTCGTCAACAACGACTTCCTCAAGGATGCAGGCCTGAAGCCCGCAGACGCACTGGCTCAGGACGACCCCAAGACCGACCCCTCGGCCATCAAGTATGTGAACCTCTTCGTTGCTCAGAAGGACAAGGCTGACGACGAGACCTACAAGAAGATCGTCGAACTCTTCCACTCGAAGGCCGTCATGGACGTCGTTCAGGAAGAGACCCGCGGCACCGCTGTTGAGGTCAACGTGAGCACCGACGAGCTGCGTCAGTCCCTGGCTAACGAAGAAGCCAAGCTGCGCGCCAAGAAGTAATCTTCTGAATACACGCCTCTTCTAGGCATACGCAAAGGCGGTAAGTCTAAGAACCCGATGCGGGTGAAGGCTTACCGTCCTTTGCGTAACGGCGTTAAGGCCCTTTAGCGCCCCAACCACGACATTTACGGATACATATTTATGAGTGAACTGGCACAGAGCTTCGGCGACAGCACCTCGCCCATGGTGGTTCTGGACGGAGTCTCCAAGGTCTTCGGCAACGGCCCCAAGGCAGTAGTTGCTGTCGACAACGTCTCCCTCACCATTAACCGCGGTGAAATCTTTGCAATTATCGGCTACTCCGGCGCCGGTAAGTCCACCCTGGTCCGCCTCATTAACGGCCTGGAAACCACCACCAGCGGCACCCTGACCGTCGGCGGCTTCGAAATTTCCGGCAAGCGCGACTCCGAACTGCGCGAAGCACGCACCAACATCGGTATGATCTTCCAGCAGTTCAACCTGATGAACTCCCGCACCGTGCTCGGTAACGTCGAGTTCCCCCTGAAGATTGCCGGCTGGTCTAAGAAGGACCGCCGCGCCCGCGCCCTGGAAATGCTCGAGTTTGTGGGTCTTGCCGACCGTGCAGGCCACTACCCGAACCAGCTTTCGGGCGGTCAGAAGCAGCGTGTGGGTATTGCCCGTGCGCTCGCGACCAGCCCCGCCCTGCTGCTGGCGGATGAGTCCACCAGCGCGCTGGACCCGGAAACCACTCATGAAGTGCTCGCTCTGCTCAAGCGTGTGAACCGCGAACTGGGTGTGACCGTCGTGGTCATTACCCACGAGATGGACGTGGTCTCCAGCATCGCTGACCGTGTGGCGGTCATGGAGTCCGGCCGCGTGGTCGAGCAGGGCAACGTCTACGACGTCTTCTCCAACCCGCAGACCGACGTGGCAAAGCTGTTTGTGGCAACCACCGTCAAGCTCGCCCCCACCGGCAAGGAAGCGGCTGAGCTGCGCGCAAACCACAAGGGTTACCTCATCAACGTTGAAATCGTGGAGGGTAACCAGGAGCTCGGTAAGGTGCTGTCCTACCTGGGCGCCCGTAACGTCCGCTTCAACATTGTGGGCGGCGGTATTGAGACCCTGCAGGGTAAGGCGTACGGTACCCTCACCCTGGAACTCCTTGGCGAAATCACCAGCATTGATGCCGCCGTTGCCGAACTGAAGACCGTTGCCCGCGTGCAGGAGGTGCGCTAAATGTTTGCTACTACTCTTCCGCTGGCTGCGTCTAAGACGGACTGGTCCGAGTTCCTGCCCGAGAAGCTGCTCCCGGCTATCGGCGATACGTTCTACATGGTGTCTATCACCATGCTGTGCGCCGGTCTGGTCGGCCTGATTGTGGGTGCTCTGCTGTACACCACCCGTGAAGGTAACATCTTCCAGAACCGCTTCGTGTACACGATCCTGAACATTCTGGTGAACGTGATTCGCCCGATTCCGTTCATTATTTTGATTGCGGCTTTGGGCCCGCTGACTAGTGCTGTGGTGGGTACCCGCCTGGGCGTGAACGCTGCGGTCTTCGCGATGAGCTTCGGTGCTGCGTTCGCTATTGCCCGTATCGTGGAGCAGAACATGGTCTCCATTGACCCGGGCGTGATTGAGGCGGCGCGTGCGATGGGCGCTTCGAAGCTGACCATCCTGTTCACCGTGATGATTCCGGAGGCGCTTGGCCCGCTGATCCTGGGTTACACCTTCCTCGTCATTGGCGTGGTGGATATGTCCGCTATGGCCGGTTACGTGGGTGCTGGCGGTCTGGGTAAGATCGCGATTGTGGACGGCTACCAGCGCTTCAACGATGAGATCACCTGGGCTGTTGTGGCGATTATTATCGTCCTGGTTCAGCTGGTTCAGTTCATCGGTAACTTCCTGGCGAAGAAGGTTATGCGCCGATAAGCTCGTGCCCCTTGTAGGCCTTGTAGGTACTGTAGGTACGGCTGATACAGCATAGAAGACCCCCGGTCTGCTCCTTGAGGAGCGGGCCGGGGGTCTTTCCTCGTACCGGGTCTTTCTTGATGCTGCTACGAGGGCGGCGGGTGCAGCTTAGCCCTGCGCCGCCTCCAGGTACATATCCGGGGCGGGCTTACCGGTGGGAACGTCGTTGCTGCTGACCCAGGTGCGCACCAGCGGGGCGTAGCCGTAGCTTTTCATCTTTAGGGTCAGAATGTTCGCGGTGGAGTTCGACGCCACCGCAACCGGCATGTCTATGACCTACACATCAACAACACCGCCAGATCACAGGGCGAATGCCCTCCGCGCGGAAGATTAGAGCCTTCCGCCATCTATGCGAAGAGCGAGCCGTTTGTGCTTCTTATGCTTCGCCAATCGACCGACCGAGCCGACCGACTGGCCTGTGTTGTTTGTTGTGATGCCCCTTGTGCTTTTCATTCAAATACCTTTGTGTATTTTGTTTGGAAAGTACAAGGGCATTCGCTTCTCTCTCCCCTCACCTCTCTCAGCCTGAGCTGTGAGGTTGAGTCTTGGAACAGAAGGAGAGAAGCCAGAGAGAAAAAGAGCCTGAGCGTTAGCGAAGTCCGCTTAAGCGGACGTAAAATAAAAGTTCCTAGACCGTAGAACTGAAGTGAGAGAGTTGTGAGGACAAGACCAGAGTTATCTCCTGCTCGTAAGAGAAGAAAAGCATACGCACGTAGGAAAGAAGAAGAGAGGTGGGTGAAAGCAGCAGGGGAAGTGAAGACTGTTTACCGCTGTATCTGCGATAAGAACCTAGAAATGTGTAAGGCAGAGGAGCATCCGAAGCGCAATAAGACGACTTAGGATGTAAGTTTGCTGAGGAGAGAGAACGGGCTGGGAGCTTTAGCAGCTAAATACTATAGTGTGCAGTGGCGCAAATTGTTATTGAATCATTACTAAAATAATTTTGACTCCCATTTTGCTGATTGATATCATAAAAGTGTTCTGTTTCACATCAAACTAGAGATATTATCAACAGCTAGAGAGGGACAGTCAATGAAAAATGTTAGTAAGTCAATTGCAAGTTGTATTTCTGTAACTGTAGCGATAGGTGATTAAAGTGGTCGACACTAGATACATACCGGTACCTGAATTATGTTTCGCAGGTTATTCTTTCTATTATTTTACATCTTCGCATGATTCAATGTTTTATAATGTTGCCGGTATTTTAATTCTTTGTGGATTTGTTGGGTACTCTGCATATCGTGCAAATAAGAACTACGTACAACCTGCGGCATCCTTCATAAAATCCGTATTTTTTATGTTGGCTGTGGTAATTTTACAAGTGTATTGGCTTGACCCTTTGGCTCAGGTTGTAGTTCTACTTATGAGTATCCAGTACGCTTTTGTTTTCTATAAGCAACAGCCGAAATAAGCATCCTTGGAGTTCTAAAACACCTAGCATCACGAGAACCTGCCAATGTTCAGGTTCTCGTGATGTTTTGTATTGGTACCGTTTAGTGAGACTTTGGAAAAGTAGCGCTCCGCGAAAGTGCTGATGAGGTCAAAGGGCTACAAGAGCGGGTGCTAGAGAGGCAGCTGATAAGCATAGAAGACCCCCGGTCTGCTCCTTGA
>NZ_KV802656.1:47437-66078 GCF_001810775.1 Rothia sp. HMSC062H08 | reverse complement strand
GCTCCTTGAGGAGCGGGCCGGGGGTCTTTCTTGATGCTGCCTATCAGGTGAGGCGGTGGCGCGGTGAGGCGTCTGCGGTACGTGCTTAGCCCTGCGTTGCTTCAGACTGCTGAGCTGCCTCAAGCTTGGCGATCCAGGTGCGTGCCGCCTCCCAGAGCTGCGGGTCATTGAACGAATCGAAGCGCCCAAAACCGGCCGGTGCCTTTGCCGGGTCGGTGCCTTCCGGAACGTAAATCATGACCTTCGTACCGGCGTCACGTGCCGCCTGCGCGCCCGCGGGGGAGTCCTCGAACGCCAGCGCCTCGTGACCTTCAAAGCCGAGGCGACGTGCCGCCTCCATGTACATGTCCGGGGCGGGCTTACCGGTCGGAACGTCGTTGCTGCTGACCCAGGTGCGCACCAGCGGGGCGTAGCCGTAGCTTTTCATCTTTAGGGTCAGAATGTTCGCGGTGGAGTTCGACGCCACCGCAACGGGCATGTGCTCGCTCAGGAAGCTCAGGAACTCCTGCGCGCCCTCGATCAGGTCCACGCCGGAGCTGATGACCTCGTGCTCGGTAGCGAGCAGGTCCTTCATCACACGTTCATGGTGCTCGGCGTACTCTGCGGAGGCGGTGTCCGGCTTCTGGCCGTTCTGCGCCTCGTAGGAGAGCAGGGCAAGCTCCTCGGCGACGTCGGCTGCCGCCAGGCCG
Organism: Rothia sp. HMSC062H08; assembly: GCF_001810775.1. NCBI lineage: Bacteria > Bacillati > Actinomycetota > Actinomycetes > Micrococcales > Micrococcaceae > Rothia > Rothia sp. HMSC062H08. Next base: position 65,389 of record NZ_KV802656.1, on the reverse strand, counting down.
GTGAGGCGGTGCTCGACCTCCTCGGTGAAGGGAACAGACCAGCGTGCGAAAAGCTCACGCTGCACATCGTTCCAGACGGTCTCGGAGTCGAGGAGGATGCCGTCGCAGTCGAAGATTGCGCAGCGGGGAAACCAATCGGAGGGTACTGTGTGTTCAAACATAATGTCAGTCTCTCACAGGGCTTGAGGCTATGGAAGCGGTGGCACGATGCGTGAGAAAACATGCGGGGCACACGCCGGGTGAGGGCACAAAAGCACGCGGCACATAAGTAGGCATAAAGAAACCCTCCCGCCGCATCCAGAACGGATGCAACGGGAGGGCAGAAGCTAAAACAGTTTAGAGAGCGGACACCGGCTTATGAGTCACCTGACGCATAAACGGAATGGTCGCCAACAGGCCCACATAGACCAGCGCCAGACCCAGCGCAATAGCGCCGAAGGTCATACCGAACATCTTCGTCAGAATCTCACCCGAAAGACCCTGCGCCGCAATCAACGCCGTCAGCGGCAGACCCAGCAGCGCAGAAACCACGCTAATGAGCACCAGCGGACCGAAAACCACGGTAAGGCGCGAAGCCTGCAACATCCTCGTGGGGGTACCCATCATATTCAGCGAAGAGTACAGGGAACCACGCTCGTAAATGGCGGCGCTCTGGTTCAACACTGCGGAGAGGGTGACCAGCAGGTACGAGAAGAACAGCATGAGCAGCATGCCCTGGAACATGTCCGACATGATGGTCATGAAGGGGCCGGCGGCGGGGCCTACCTCCTTCGCCGTTTTGTTCATCTCACCCGCCAGAATCAGGATGGGGCCGAAGAAGGTCACCAAGAAGGTCGACAGCGCCACACCCGAAACCTGACGCCACGCCCCGCGCGGGGACTCTAGCACCGCACGGTAACCCAGCAGAACCGACGCCTTCTGGGTCATGCGCACACGAATCTTTGCGTATGCCCACACCAGGAAGGTACCAATCAGGTCGATAGCAACCATCATCAGCAGACCCGGCAGAGCAATGAAAATCGCTAGGTTCTTAATCGCGCTATCGGCACCGCCGTCCTGGAAGGGTGAGAACATGCTAAAACCCTTCGAGGTCGAAGCCAGAATCATCACGGCGATGACCAGAACAACACCGATACCCAGAGCAATGTAACCGGCGGAACCAGCCTTCGCGCGGGTACGCACACCCAGCGGGCTGATGCTGACTTTCGCCAGACCGAAGAGGGAGCTAAGAGCCGCCAGAACCATACAGCCCAGGAAGCAGTAGAAAATCACGCTCACCGGCAGGAGCATATTCTCAGCACCCAGCGGAACGTTCATGAAGTGCAAAGCGCCAAAGGGGAAAATCAGCACCAGGTAAAGCAACAGACCGATGATGAAACCCACAAGAGAGTACACCAGCGCGTCCGCAACAGACAGACCCACAATCAGGGTTGTGGAGGCACCAATCAGACGCAGGGACGCCAGACGCTCATCACGGCGGCGGGCACTCAAACGAGCAACCGAAGCGCCCAGGGTAAAGAGCGGAACAATCAGCACCAGAGCGGCAACCCACGCCAAACCCATGTAGAGCTTCTGAATGCCCATCAGGTTGATCATTTCGTGGTCAACGTTGGCGTGCTCAAGCCACGTGCTCAGCGCCTGAACACCACCGGCAACCGTCAAAAACAGTGCCGAGGAGGCGGCAAAAGCCAGTACGGGAAGAATCGCCTGCGAACTCCATAGGGTTCGCTTGGCGAGTAGAGCATAGATTTGCATTATGCACCTGCCTGAGACTGAGCGCCGAAGCTCTGAGCGTGGTTCTGGGAAGCGGGAACACCGCCCTGGCTATTGCGCTGGTCGCTCACGATCTGACCGTCCTGCAGGTACACCACGCGGGAGCACGCCGCCGCCACGTTCGGGTCGTGAGTAACCACCAGCAGAGTCTTACCCTGCTGCGGAATCATGGTCAGCAGCAGAGCCATCACCTCACGGGCGGTCTTCGAATCCAGCGCGCCGGTCGGCTCATCCGCGAAAGTCACGGGGGCACCGTTCACCTGGGAGCGGGCAATCGCCACACGCTGCGCCTGACCACCGGACATCTCACCCATACGGCGGTCCAGCATCTGCCCCAGACCCAGGCGGTTCAGCAAATCAATCGAAACGGAGCGTGCCTGCTGGCGCGGCACACCGGCAATCATCGCGGCGAGGGAGACGTTCTCCTCCGCAGTCAGCTCGGGCACCAGCAGACCCTGCTGGAACACGAAACCAAACGAGTTAGCGCGCAGGGAGGTGCGCTCACGCTCGCTGAGGGACTCCACCGCCACCTGACCGGTGGGGCCATTGAACAGCACGGAACCGGCATCGAGCTTGATAATGCCCGAGAGCGCGTGCAACAGGGTGGTCTTACCCGAACCGGAAGGACCCATAATCGCCACGGACTCGCCGGGGAAAATATCGAGGCTCACGTTACGCAGCACCGGGTTATTGCCGTACGACTTGTGCAGGTTACGGGCAGAAATAATCGCGCCGCGCGCGAAGGGCGCCTGCTGCATCTGCTGAGGTGCCTGAGCCGGGTAGCCCTGCGGCTGACTCTGGTAGTAGCCCTGCTGGCCGGGCTGGCCGGGCTGACCCTGCTGGGGATGACCTTGCTGAGCGGAATACTGACCGGCAGGCTGCGCCGCCTGCGGAGGGGTCATTGAGTACGGGTTCTGAGCCTGGAACTGCGGGTTCTGGGTTTGAGGATGGTTCTGGGATTGAGGATTCTGCGTCATGACAACCTTCATTGGGTATGAACTAACGGAAGTACACTTCTATCATCTCAGCTTCTTGGCGGCTCACCCCTCCGTCTGGGGGCTGAAAAATATGGGAATACCCTGAAAAAATTCGCCCGACCGGGCGCTCAACCACCCCGCAGCTCATACCGCGGTATGAATGCGCTTCATGAGAGAATACGCCTCTTGCCCCCTTGAACTGCGCGGGGGCAATGCCATACTAGAAGGATGACCGACGCACAGAACACCCCCATCATCACTCCGGTAGCCGACCCCGAGGCAGGAACCCGCATCATCTTCCTGCGCCACGGCCAGACCGACTGGAACATCGACCACCGCTTCCAGGGCGGCACCGACATCCCCCTCAACGACACCGGCAGAGAGCAGGTCCGCACCGCTATCGGCGCCCTGCAACAGGCAGCAGCTGAGGGCACCAGGGTGGACGCTATCGTCTCCTCGCCCCTTTCCCGCGCCGTAGAAAGCGCCGAAATCGTAGCCGAAGGCCTGGGCGTACCCTACCGCGGTGCCATTGACGGCTTCCAGGAACGTTCCTTTGGTGACCTGGAAGGCCAGATCGCTACCCGCGAGCTGATTCTCGCCTCCCGCCAGTCCAACAATGCTTTCAACGTGGAACCGAAGAAGGACTTCCTCGCCCGCTCCCTCGCGGCGCTGAACCGCGTCCGCCGCGAATATGAGGGTCAGACTGTTGTGGTTGCCGCGCACGGCATGCTGATCGCGATGACCATGACCGCCCTGCTGGCTGACCGCCACCCCGAACTGCTCAACGAGGACGGTATCTACCCGATCCCCGTGAACGCCTCCCTGACCGAGGTGCCCCTGCAGTACCTGGACGACGCGATCGACCGCCTGGTTGTACAGCACCTCGAGCCCGAGCTGGGCCCCGAGCAGATTCCGGCGGGCGCCCAGAACACGACCCTCACCCTGATTCGTCACGGCCAGACCGACTGGAACAAGGCGAACCTGATGCAGGGCATCACCGACATTCCGCTCAACGACACCGGCCGCGAGCAGGCACGCACCACCGGCAAGAAGCTCGCCGACATGGGCCTGGAATTCACCATGCTAGTGTCCTCGCCGCTCTCCCGCGCCCACGAGACCGCGCAGCTGGTCGGTGAGCACTTCGACCTGCAGGTGCACAAGACCTACCCCGAGCTGGTGGAACGCGCCTACGGTGCCGGTGAGGGCCTGGACATTCCCGCCCCCGAACGCCGCGCCCCCGAACGCTACTACCCGAATGTGGAATCCGAACGTGACGTGTACATTCGTGCGGTGCGTACCCTGCGCAATATCGTGCGTGAACTCTCTGAAGCCTCGGGCGACCAGAAGATTATTGCTGTCAGCCACGGCAGCTTTATCCGCCGCGCCCTCTCCGCCGCAGCTGGTGAAGAATGGACCGTGACCGTGCCGAACGCCGAACCGCTCACGATTGACGTACCGGGCCTGTTCGCGTGGGATTCGACCAAGCAGTTCGACGAGGTGGGTCGCCTTGTCTGGTAAAGAATGGTCTGGCGCTCGCGTGTGGCGGCTGATTCTCTGGCCCGTCACGGCGCTGTACTGCGCGGTGGTGGCGAGTATCGTGTTCGCCCCCGTGCACGTGGACGATAACGAGATGGGCGGCCGCCTGGCGCAGCTACTGGATACCGGCCACGCCGAGGGGTGGCTGCCTGCGTTCATCACCTATTCGAGCATTGAGCAGCTTTCGAACGTCATCATGTTCATTCCGGGCGGTTTTCTTTTCGCCCTGCTACTCAAACCGAAGGCTCGCCCGCACGTGCTGTACTCGGGATTTTTGGTCAGCGCCTGCATTGAGACAATCCAGAGTTTCATGCCTGATCGTACCGGCGATCCGGTGGATGTGCTGATGAACGGTTCGGGTGCACTGCTGGGTGCGGCGGGTGCTTTGGGTGTACATCGTTGGCGTCGCGTGCGTCGTGAACGTCAAGGTAAATAAGGTTCTGTGCCCGGTGGAGGCGCTGGTTTCGAGGGTTCTCGGCGAGGGTTCTCGGGGCCGGCGCCTCCACTTTTTGCCGTGTTAGGGCGCTGTGTAGGTGTTTGACACTGTGCGGATGGTGGGGGAGTGGGAAAACCCAACAGTTCATTAGGTCAAACAGACATAAACAGGCAGTGACCTCCGATATGGTGTGGTTTCGGTAGGGAACATTCGGGTAATATTCCGGCAAATACAGCGTTTTATATTGACTTGCCCACAAAAACCCACATAAAATCAAGTATTACCCTAAAGCGTTCTGTCGGTTCGCTGAAACCATGTCTCTCACGGTCCTGAAAGCCGAGCAGAACGCAGAAAAGAACGCACAGATTTCCTCCCACTAGCCCAAAGGAACACCAGATTTATGTTCGCAGAAGAACGCCGTGCCGAAATTGCAAAGCTTGTTGCCTCCGCACGTCGTGTCAACGGCGCTGACCTTGCACGTCGTTACGATGTGACCATGGAGACCGTGCGTCGTGACCTCGCCGCACTGGAAGAGGCAGGTAAGCTCCGCCGTGTTCACGGTGGTGCTGTCACCATTGAGCAGTCCACCTCCCTGGAGTCCTCCATCTCCTCCCGACAGGGCATGAACACCCCCGAGAAGCGCCGTATCGCCACCAAGGCATACCAGATGCTGCGCGACTCCGAGGCAGGCTCCATCGTCCTGGACGCAGGCTCCACCATCGAGATTCTCGCCGACCACATCGGCGCCGAGAACTTCAGCCTCAAGACCGGCAACGACCGCATCATCATCACCCACGCACTGCACATTGCAGTCAAGCTCGCCGAAGCCGAGGGTGTCACCCTTGAACTGGTTGGCGGCCAGCTGCGCAAGATGACCTGGGCTGCTGTTGGTGCACGCGCCGCAGAGCACTTCGGCACCATGCGCCCCGACATTGCGTTCATCGGTGCCAATGGCATTGAAGCGCATTTCGGCATCTCCACCCCCGGCATGAACGAAGCCATTGTCAAGACCGCGATCTGCAAGTCTGCTCGTCGCGTGGTCTTGCTCTGTGACTCTGCGAAGTTCGGTCAGGAATCTCTGGTCCGCTTCGCTGGATTCGAGGATATTGACACCCTCATTACCGATCGCGAGCCCGAAGGTGCCCTCCGTCAGGCACTTGAGGCCGCAAACGTTGAGATTGTGATTGCCTAATGATTATTACTCTGACTGCAAACCCCAGCCTGGACCGCACCATTGAACTGGGTGCGCCTTTGGCTCACGGTGCCGTGCAGCGTGCTGTCGGTGCCGTACAGGATCCCGGCGGCAAGGGCGTGAATATTTCGCGTGCCCTGCAGGTTTCCGGTGTGCCGACCCTCGCCATTGTGCCCGGTGAAGCCACCGACCCGGTGCTGACCGCACTGCAGGCGGTGGACGTCGAGTTCGCTAACCTGCCGACCGGCGAGCCGATTCGCTCGAACATCACCGTGGTTGATCCGGATGGCACCACCACCAAGCTGAACGCCCCCGGCACCGTTTTTGATGCCGAACTGCGTCAGAAGCTGGACGAGCTGGTGGTTGAGCGTTCCAAGGGTGCCGACTGGGTGGTTCTGGCTGGTTCGCTGCCTCCAGGTCTGGAGCCGACCTACTACTCCGAGCTGGTGGCGGCACTGCGCGCCTCCGGCTACGAGGGCAAGATTGCTATTGATACCTCTGAGGCACCGCTGATTGCGACCGTCGCCGGTGAGCACAAGCCCACCCTGATTAAGCCCAACTCGGAGGAGCTGGCTCAGCTGACCGGTAGCGATAACTGGGAGGAGCTGGAGGCTAGCCCCGAGCTGACCGCCCGCACCGCCCAGAAGCTGCTCGGTGACGGCATTGAGTACGTGCTTGCCACCCTCGGCGGCGGCGGCGCAGTGCTGGTCACTGAGCAGGGTATCTGGCATGCTGTGCACGAGCCGATTCAGGTTCGTAGCACTGTGGGTGCCGGTGACTCGTCGCTGTCCGGTTTTTTGATTGCTCACACTCGTGGTGAGGATGCCCCCGGTTGCCTGGTTCAGGCGGTAGCTCACGGTTCGGCTGCTGCTGCTCTGCCCGGTACCCGCATGCCTTCGCTGGAGCAGACCACTCCTGAGAAGGTCACTGTTCGTCAGCTGCAGCTCTAATTCGGGCTGTTTTCGCACCTCCAGCTTTTATTCTCAGAAGGGAATATAAGCTGGGGTGCTGTGCGCATATGTCACACATATACGCACGCTGCACATACAAACACACACTGCGCACACTTTGAACTCATATAGGGGAGAAGCCCGGCACCGCTGAGCGAATCCCCGCCCCAACACATACCCGAGGAGGGAATATGTCTGATCTGATCACCGCAGATCTCGTCCTGCTGGACGAGAACCTCGGCGAGACCCGATTCGACGTAATTGCCAAGCTCGCCCAGACAGTCGTAAATGCTGGACGCGCTACCGACTTCGAGCAGCTCTACGCGGCTGCCGAGGCACGCGAATCCAAGACCGACACCGGTATCCCCGGCGGTATTGCGATTCCGCACTGCCGTAGCGCCGCCGTCACCGAGCCGACCCTGGCAATGGCACGCCCCAACCCGGCAGTTTCCTTCGGTGCAAAGGACGGCCCCGCCGACCTGATTTTCTTCATCGCTGCACCCGATGGTGCTGACCAGGCTCACCTGAAGCTGCTGTCCACTCTGGCACGCTCCCTGATGAAGAAGAGCTTCACCGCGTCCCTGCGCGAAGCCTCCTCGGCTGAAGAGATCGTTGAGCTGGTCAACGGTGCGCTCGGCGTGGGCGAGAAGAAGGCAGAGGCCAAGCCCGCCGAGGCTGCGCCCGCCGCACCTGCCGCTGAGAAGGAAGCACCCGCCGCTTCGGTTCCGGTGAAGAAGATTGTTGCTGTGACCGCATGCCCCACCGGTATCGCTCACACCTACATGGCTGCGGACGCCCTCAAGTACGCTGCTGAAGAGCTCGGCTACGACCTGAAGGTTGAAACCCAGGGCTCCTCGGGTAACGAGAAGCTGACTCAGGCTGATATTGACGCCGCAGACGCCGTGATTTTCGCGGTGTCCGTGAACGTGCGTGAGCGTAACCGCTTCGCAGGTAAGCCCTTTATTGAGTCTCCCGTCAAGCGCGGTATTGACGAGCCTAAGGAAATGATTGCGGAGGCTCTGGCTGAGGCCGAGAACCCCAACGGTGCACGCGTTGCCGCTGCCGCATCCAGCGGTGAGGACAGCGCAGGCGCTACCGAAGGCGCTTGGGGCTCGCGCATCTACAAGGCTGTGATGACCGGTATCTCCTACATGATTCCGTTCGTTGCCGCCGGCGGTATTCTGGTCGCCCTGGGCTTCGTTTTCGAGGCAATTACGGTGCCGAACCTTGGCGATGTGAACACCAAGGCGATTCTCGACTCGGCAACCCTGTTCAATCTCGGTGACGTGCACTGGACCCTGTACCTGGGTGCTGTTCTGCAGACCATCGGTGGTTTCGGTCTGAGCCTGATGGTTCCGGCTCTTGCCGCGTACATTGCGTACGGTTTGGCTCAGCGTCCCGGTATTGCTCCGGGCTTCATCGCCGGTTCGGTGGCTCTTGCGGTAAACGCGGGCTTCCTTGGCGGTATTGTTGGCGGTATTCTCGCCGGTCTGATTGCGTACGCTCTGGGTACCCTGAAGCTGCCCCGCTGGCTTGGCTCGATGATGCCCGTGGTCATCACCCCGCTGGTGACTTCTCTGGTTGCCGGCCTGGCAATGTACCTGCTGCTCGGTGCGCCCCTGGCTTGGGTTATGACCACCCTGCAGGATTGGCTGACCTCCATGTCTGGCGGTTCCGCTCTGCTGCTGGGTCTGATCCTGGGCGCCATGATGGCTTCTGACCTGGGTGGCCCCATCAACAAGGCTGCTTACCTCTTCGCAACTGCTGGCCTGTCCTCGGGTGCGACCGTGAACCAGGAAATCATGGCTGCCGTCATTATTTCCGGTATGGTTCCGCCGCTGGCTATGGCTCTGGCAACCACCCTGCGTCCCAAGCTGTTCAACGAGAACGAGCGTGAGAACGGTAAGGCTGCGTGGCTGCTGGGTGCATCCTTCATCTCTGAGGGTGCTATTCCCTTCGCTTCGGCTGACCCGGCTCGCGTGATTCCTTCGACCATTGTTGGTGGCGCTATTGCCGGTGCAATCTCCATGGGTGCGCACGTGGCTTCCCCGGCTCCGCACGGTGGTATTTGGATTATTGGTCTGGCGCAGAACCCGTTGATGTTCCTGGCGGCTGTTGTTGCCGGTACCGTTGTTTCTGCGCTGCTGTACGTGGTGCTGAAGTCCCTGGGTGCCCGCTCTAAGGCATCCGCATAAAGGCCGTATAACCTCACCTTCATTTGATCGTCTGTTTGCAGGCGTGAGCGTGAAAAAACACGTTACACTGTAGACAAACCACAGATAGGACATGAATTTATGACTACCTACAAGGGCGTCGGCGTATACGCCGGCCGCGTTATTGGCCCCGTTCTTCAGATGCCTAAGCCCATCGAGGAACCTAAGGACGGTCTGCGTCTGAGCGGTGAGACCGCTGAGGCTGCAGCGCAGCGCATCAAGGACGCTTCGGTCCGCGTGAAGGAAGACCTGCTCGCTCGTGCAGAGCACGCTAGCCGTGACGGCAAGGCTGTTCTGAAGTCTACCTCTCAGATGGCTACCGACCGTGCACTCATCAAGAGCGCTATTAAGCTGGTTGAGACTCAGGAGATGGCTCCCGAGCGCGCTATCTGGGAGGCTGCAACCTCCTTCGCAGACCAGATGGCTGCCCTGGGTGGCTACATGGCTGAGCGCGTCACCGACATCCACGACGTGCGTGCCCGCATTGTTGCTGAGCTGACCGACCAGCAGGCTCCCGGCATCCCCGTTTCTGATGAGCCGTTCATCCTGGCCGCTATTGACCTGGCACCGGCTGACACCGCGACCTTGGACCCCGAGAAGGTTATCGCTCTGATTACCTCTGACGGTGGCCCCCAGGCACACACCGCTATTCTGGCTCGCGGTCTGGGTCTGCCCGCTATTGTGGCGGCTAAGGGCGTGACCGAGATTGCTGACGGCACCGTCGTCTACGTGGACTCCAACGAAGGCATCGTTGACACCGAGCCCACCGACGCTGACCGTGAGGCAGCAATCAAGTACGCAAACCGTAAGCCTGTCGCTGACTTTGACGGTCAGGGTGTGCTGGCTGACGGCACCCGCGTTGAGCTGTACGCAAACGTTGGTGACGGCAAGTCCGCTGAGAAGGCTGCAAGCCTGAAGGCTGAGGGTGTTGGCCTGTTGCGCACCGAGTTCGGCTTCCTGGGCCACGACTCTGAGCCTTCTATCGAGACTCAGGCTAAGACCTACAAGTCCGTGTTTGACGCATTCCCCGGCAAGCACATTGTGGTTCGTACTCTGGACGCTGGTGCTGACAAGCCCCTGCCGTTCCTGAACGTGAACCCCGAGGAGAACCCCGCACTGGGTGTTCGCGGTTTCCGTACTGACTGGACCGTTCCGGGCGTTCTGACCCGCCAGCTGGAGGCTATTAAGGCTGCTTCGGAGAACTCCGACGCGGACATCTGGGTTATGGCTCCGATGATTTCGACCACCTCCGAGGCACGCAACTTCGCGAACATGCTCAAGGAGATCGGCCTGCCCGTTCACGGTGTGATGGTTGAAACCCCCGCAGCTGTGATGAACGCTGAGGCTATCCTGGGCGAGGTCGACTTCGTGTCCATCGGCACCAACGACCTGACCCAGTACACCATGGCAGCTGACCGTCTGCTGGGTGACCTGGCGCACCTGAACAACCCCTGGCAGCCTGCAGTGCTGAAGATGATCAAGATGACTGTTGAGGGTGCTCAGCGTGCATCGGTCACCGCGGGTAAGAAGAAGTACGTGAGCGTCTGTGGTGAGGCTGCGGCTGACCCGGCTCTGGCTGTTGTTCTGATTGGTCTGGGTGTTGACACCCTGTCCATGAACGCTGGCGCTATCCCCGCTGTGGCTGCGGTTCTGAAGTCTGTGACCAAGGAGAAGGCACAGCAGATTGCGGCTATCGCTCTGCAGCAGATTTCTTCTGCTGAGGCGAAGGAGAGCGCACGCAAGGCTCTGCCGATTCTGGATGAGCTGGGCCTCTAAGCCTTAAAACGATTCCGGGTTCTGCCTGCCGCCCCTTGGTGGGGTGTGTTAGGCGGTGCCCGGGTCCATAAAAATGCCGGGTGCGGAGTTTTATTTCTGCATCCGGCATTTTTGTACTTGTTAGCGTACGGCTGAACGGTACAATTTATAGAGTAAGGGCGGGTCCTGAAGCGCCCCGTTCATTTAGAATAGGGACTGATATATTTCGGTTCCTTGATCAAAGGAGAAACATAATGGCAGAGCGCGAAGCCACTATTGCAAGCCGTGTTGGCCTGCACGCACGTCCGGCAGCTATCTTCGCTGAGGCAGCTGGCGACCTCCCCGTTGAGGTGACCATCGCTGCTAAGGGTGAGCCCGCAGATGAGGCTATGGACGCTGCATCGATTCTGTCCCTGATGTCCCTGGGTGCAAAGCACGGCGACGTTGTTGTCCTGCGCGCTGAGGGCGAAGGTGCTGAAGAGGCTCTTGACTCGCTGGTTAAGATCCTCGAGACCGACCACGACGCTGAGTAATTGACTTTCGCCTCTGAAGTGACCCTGAGCGGTGCGCTTCGGATGCTGTGAAGGCTACAGCCTTAAAGCGTGAATATCCCGTCACTTCGGTGGCGGGATATTTTTTGTTATGAATAATTCATTTTTTATTGAGGCGTGAGTGGGGGGAGATAGGGGATATTTCTCTGCAAATCTTAATGTATATATAACCTTTATTTTTCCTCGAAAATAGCTCTAGAAATATCTCCCAAAATATCTTCTGTGCAGTAATGACCTGGATTTCTCTTCATAACAATGAAGCCTTCTGCCGTAAGTGCCGCAGAGCGCTTTTTGCTCACAAAATCACCGGGCAGAAAAGTGATATTTCTGCTCTCCAGTGCTACCGCAGAATCGTGCCCTTGTTAGACTAAATAGGCACTGTCTATCTGGGAGGGACATTGGCAGAATCGAGGAACACCCCCGCGACCCCCACATCGCGGGAAGCTTCGCATGCAGACGAAGCGAACACTGCCGCAATGGAAGGAAGCGAGCAGAACACCACCGCGGGCTACATCGCCGGTAAACGCGGTTTTCCCCTGGTTTCACTAGACCAGGTCACCGACGAGAAATTGCGCCGCGTGCTGGCTCAGCATGCTACCTCCGCGACAAGCCAGGAGAGCACCGTCGCTGCAGAAGCTGTCAGCGATGTACTGCAGGAGGCCGCAGCGGATATGGGCATCACCGCGCAGGAGCCGGTTGAGCCCACATGCGACCCCGAACTGACCCCTAACGGCCACGGCGCGCGTACCGTCATTGACCCCTCCCTCGTGCCTGATCATGAGCTGGACGCGTACCGTGAGGACCCGAACCCCGTCACCTCCAGCAATATGGTGACCGAGGAGGCGCTGACCCGACCCTCCCAGCCGGTGCCCATGACCGGTATGATTCCGCAGGTGCCGAACTCTCACGCAGCCCGACGCTTCGGTGCGGATCCTGCCGCAATGCCGAAGACCGGGCCTGTCTCGATGCCCACCACCTCCGTACCGCTGGTTGAGGGCGGCTCTCGCGGCCTGTTTGGGCGCGGTAGCGGTGGTCGCTGGGGTTCGCGTCGCTTCCGCTCCTTCGTGCGCACTGAGGAGGCGGCACCCGCCGCCCCGCGCGGTGCCCAGCGCATCGCGCAGCGCCAGTTCGTGCCGACGATCCGCTCTGAGGAGCATGAGCGCCGTGAGGCGTTCCGCCGTGAGAAGGAGTACGCCCGCGATACTCTGAACTTCACCCTGCGCCTGGCGGAGGCGATGTTCCACTACGGTGCGGATGCAATGGACGTGGACTCGGCGATTATTGCGGTCTCTTCGGCGTACGGGCTGGACTCTGTGGAAGTCGACATTACGAACCAGTCGGTGACCATCAACTACACTTCGGACCCCGATATTTACATGGAGTCCCGCATCGCCAAGCGCAATGCGAACGCTGAGGAGCGCTTTACGCACACCCTGGTGCGTGTGGTGCGTTCCTCTACGGAGAACTACGAGGCGCTTTCTGAGGTGTACGGCCTAATCTACAAGATTACTCGCGGTGGTATGACCCTGGAAATGGCTGATTTGAAGCTGAACCAGATTACCCACCGACCCAAGCCGTTCCCGCCTCTGGTGGTGTGGTTGGCGAACCTGGCGTGTGCCGGAACCCTAACGGCGGCGCTGGGTGCAAGTTTTGCGACGGCGTTGAGTGCGGCGATTATTTTTATTCCGGTGTACCTGCTGATTCAGTGGTTGAGTTCGATTGGTATTCCGGCGTTCTTTCGTATGGCTGCTAGTGCGGGTCTGATGACCTTCTTGGCGATTTGGCTGGGCGGTGAGGGATCCATTCTTTCGGTGTTGCAGCGTCAGGGGGAGGCGATTTCGGCGCCTCTGGTGGTGGCTGCGGGCATGATTATGTTCTTGCCGACTCCGCGTCTGGTGGGTGCCGTACAGGACGCGATTAATGGCTTCCCGGTGACGGCTGCGGGTCGTTTCGTGTCTACGGGCATGAGCTTCTTGGGTCTGGTGGTTGGCATTGCGACCGCGGTGAGCGCGATCAATATTTTCAACGGCCCGACCCTGGATATTGAGCAGTTGCGTTTTGAGCCGACAACCCCGCTGGTGGCGTCGTTCTTCTTCCTGGTGGCGATTGCGACCTTTGCGATTACCTTGCAGACGAAGCTGGTGAAGGTCGGGTGGCTGATGGTCATTACGGGCTGCGGTCTGGCGGCGTATTACGGTTATGAGCTGCTGGCTGGCCCGAGTACTGGTCGCGGTCCGACGGCGTGTGCGGCGGTTGTGATTGGTGCGTTGAGCACGTATTTTGCGTACCGTCTGCATGTGCCTCAGGCGATCTTCTCGATTCCGGCGATTACGTTCTTGCTACCGGGTCTGTCGTTCTTCCGCGGCATGTATTTGTTGACGGTTGAGACGGACGTGATTCTGGGTATGCAGAATATGATTACGGCGGTTTCGATTGTGGTGGCGATGGCTTCGGGTGTTGCGTTGGGTAATTACACGATGCAGTATGCACTACAGCGTTTTACGACTCCGCGAAACGTGGAACCGGCTGATTCTTAGCCCTTTTTCAAGGGTATATAGCCAATATTGCATATATTGGATGTTGGGAAGGGGCGGTAGCCTGCGAGGTGAACTCACAAGCTACCGCCCCTTCACTACGCCCATTGCGCCAGCTCTCATACTGGCTCATGTGCTGCGCCTAGCGGACCGTCCAATCCACCGGCTCCGCCCCCTGCTGCACCAGCAGGGAATTTACGGTCGAGAACGGGCGCGAACCAAAGAAACCACGGCGAGCAGACAGTGGCGAGGGATGTGCCGACTCCACGCTCGGGTACGGCTGCAACATAGGTGCGCACTTGCGCGCATCCGCACCCCACAGCAGGCCAACCAGCGGCTGGTTACGCGCCACCAGTGCACGGATAGCGCACTCGGTGATTTCCTCCCAACCCTTACCGCGGTGCGAACCCGCATCAGACTCGCGCACCGTCAAAACCCTGTTGAGCAGCATGACACCCTCATCAGCCCAGCAGGACAGGTCACCGTGATCAGCCGGGGCAATACCCAGATCGTCCTCAAGTTCCTTGTAAATATTGTTCAGCGAACGAGGCAACGGCATACCGCGGTGCACCGAGAACGACAGACCCATCGCATTGCCCGGAGTAGGGTAGGGGTCCTGACCAATAATGAGGACCTTCACCCCGCTCATCGGGCGGCGGAACGCATTGAAAATATCGGCAGCAGGCGGGAAAGTACGGTACCCCGCCGCGTGCTCCTCACGCAGGAAAGCGCCCATGGCGTGAATCTGCTCTTCGACGGGGGCAAGTGCTGCCGCCCAATCCTCGCTCATAATGCTACTGAGGGGCTGGTTCATGAATCTCCTCGGGAATCTCCTGGTGCTGATGCAACCCGGACGGTGACGGAACCGGGCGCGGGATGAACGTTTCTCTTCTAGACTGAGTTTCTCTTCTAGACTGAGGTCCTCCTCTAGACTAGGGGATGACGAATACTTGCGGTAGGCGACGCCAACCGCGGCAGACGAGCTGCAGACAGGAGGGAACGTGTCAGAACAGGAACGAGCTGAAACCGCTGAGGCCCAGCCGGAAGCACAGAACCAGCCGGAAGTAGAGAACCAACCCGATGGCCTGACCCCGGTGGAGCGCCGCATTCTTGAGGTGGAGCGCCGCCGCTTCAAGCACCAGGGCTCCAAAGAGAAGGCGATTATCGCCGCCGGATTCACCCCGATTGCCTACTATCAGCGCCTGAACGTGATGCTGGATGATGAGCGGGTACGCGCCGCAGCGCCGCAGATGATCGACGTTCTGCGTGCCCGCCGAGACGCTGACTAGGGGCTCAAACTGGGGGAGTCGTGCGAGCTTTCCAACTCCTGCTTTCACCCCCGCGCACCTAAAGTTCAGCTAGAGATTGAACACTGTGCGGTGCCCGTCTCTTTCACAGTCGGTTGCGGGGCGTTCACGTTGGTTCTCGCTAGTTGAGACGGTACTCTAGGTACTAGAACACCAAGACCGCACCTTCCGCAGCCGCGCCCGCGCGCCAGGCAGGACGGTACGGTACCAGCCGGTAAACAGAGACCCGTGAAATGAGGATAAATGAGCTACCCCCGCGACGAATTTGACGAGGTAGACGAAAACACCGCCCGCCGCGGAACCTACCGCGCGGTCAATGCTGACCCGGCAAAGAGCCCCAAGGGTGCCATCCCCCTGGTAGCTGCAGGCGTAGTTGGTCTGCTCATCGGCGGTGCAATGTACGTGTACGCGCCGCGCACCGCCTCCCCACAGTATTCGGCGTCCACTGCGAAGAGTAGCTCCGCCCCCGCAAGCGCCTCTGCGTCCTCTGCTCCGGCTAAGGCTTCCGCCTCGGCAAGTGCTACGAAGACCGGTCTGGCTGAGTCCATCTCTGTGGCGGTCTACAATGCGGCGGCTCCGGCGGGTAGTGCATCCCGTGCGGCGGCTCTGCTGACCGGCTACACCATCAACGAGACGGCAAACTACACGGGTGTGGCACCGGCAACCAGCGTGGTCTACTACGCTGAGGGCTACCAGTCGCAGGCACAGAGCATCGCCTCGAAGCTGGGCATTACTCAGGTGCGCCAGGCGACCGCCAACGTTGAGATGGGCAACCACGAGGTCATCGTGATTCTGTCGTCGGATTACACCGCCTCCGCTACTGCCGCGGAATAGGTTTAGGCGGTTGCTCGGGTGATTCTAAGCCCGCGAGTCTAAGCCCTCGAATCTGAGCCCGCGCCTACTGTTTCTGCCATAACGACTTCTGCTCAACCCCACCCGTGCATTCCCACTGATGCACCGGTGGGGTTGATGCTTGTAACGCCCCTTTTGGTGGGGTTGATGAGCGCAGATTAAGCACTGGGCGATTAACCCTTCAACCTTGGGCTTAAACGTTTGCTCCATGCCGGTGCGGGTGCCACAATTGATGTAGCGTTCGGGTGCTTTATGCCCTACTCTGCCCGCGCCTCCGTAACGGGGGCGTTGTGGAGGGGCAGCCACCCGATTTTAGATGTACCGCACCCGCAGGGGTGAAGGAAAAAATCCGATCGTCCAGGAGGACACTTATGGCAAAGCTCATTGCTTTTGACGAAGAGGCACGCCGCGGCCTTGAGCGCGGTTTGAACACCCTCGCCGATGCAGTGAAGGTGACCCTCGGCCCCCGCGGCCGCAACGTTGTGCTGGAGAAGGCGTGGGGCGCCCCCACCATCACCAACGACGGTGTCTCGATCGCGAAGGAAATCGAGCTGGAGGATCCGTACGAGAAGATTGGTGCGGAGCTCGTCAAGGAAGTTGCCAAGAAGACTGACGACATTGCCGGTGACGGTACCACCACCGCTACCGTTCTGGCTCAGGCGCTGGTCCGCGAGGGCCTGCGCAACGTGGCTGCTGGCGCTGACCCGCTGAGCCTCAAGCGCGGCATTGAGAAGGCTGTTGAGGCTGTGACCGAGGCTCTGCTCTCCTCCGCAAAGGAAGTTGAGACCGAGGAAGAGATCGCCGCAACCGCGTCTATTTCCGCTGGCGACGCCGAGATCGGCAAGCTCATTGCTGAGGCAATGGAGAAGGTCGGCAAGGAAGGCGTCATCACCGTTGAGGACTCCAACACTTTCGGTCTGCACCTCGAACTGACTGAGGGTATGCGCTTCGACAAGGGCTTCCTGTCCGGTTACTTCGTGACCGACCCGGAACGTCAGGAAGCCGTCCTGGAGGACCCCTACATCCTGGTTGTGAACCAGAAGATTTCGAACGTTAAGGACCTCGTCCCCGTCCTGGAGAAGGTCATGCAGTCCGGCAAGCCGCTGCTGATCGTTGCTGAGGACGTTGAGGGTGAGGCTCTGGCTCTGCTGGTGCTGAACAAGATGCGCGGCTCCATCAAGTCTGTTGCTGTGAAGGCTCCGGGCTTCGGTGACCGCCGTAAGGCTCAGATGGCTGATATTGCTATCCTGACCGGTGGCCAGGTCATCACCGAAGAGGTTGGCCTGTCCCTGGACGCAGCAACCCTGGACATGCTCGGTTCCGCTCGCAAGGTCGTTGTGACCAAGGACGAGACCACCATCATCGAGGGTGCAGGCGACGCAGCAGCTATCGAGGGTCGCGTGGCTCAGATCCGCGCAGAGATCGCTAACTCTGACTCTGACTACGACCGTGAGAAGCTGCAGGAGCGCCTGGCTAAGCTCGCCGGTGGCGTTGCTGTGCTGAAGGCTGGTGCCGCAACTGAGGTTGAGCTGAAGGAACGCAAGCACCGCATCGAGGATGCTGTGCGTAACGCTAAGGCTGCCGTTGAGGAGGGTATCGTCCCCGGTGGTGGCGTTGCTCTGATTCAGGCTGGCGTGAAGGTCTTCGACAAGCTGGAGCTGACCGGCGATGAGGCAACTGGCGCGAACATTGTGCGCGTGGCTATTGACGCACCGCTGAAGCAGATCGCTGCTAACGCTGGCCTGGAGCCGGGCGTTGTGGTTGACCGCGTTCGTTCCCTGCCCGCCGGTACCGGCCTGAACGCTGCGACCGGCGAGTACGAGGACCTGATGGCTGCTGGTATTGCTGACCCGGTGAAGGTGACCCGTTCGGCTCT
>NZ_KV802656.1:0-47337 GCF_001810775.1 Rothia sp. HMSC062H08 | reverse complement strand
GAAGGTGACCCGTTCGGCTCTGCAGAACGCTGCGTCGATTGCCGGTCTGTTCCTGACCACTGAGGCTGTTGTTGCGAACAAGCCGGAGCCCGCTGGTGCGGCCGTTCCTGGTGCGGACGCAATGGGCGGCATGATGTAGTAGAAATTTATCCCTGATGGGGTAAATTTCTACGGAATCCGTGGCACGCGAAGCGTGACCCGGTGGTGACCCGGCGCTGGTACCCAAACCGGCGCAGGTCCACGCATCCGTATGAGGCGGGGGCGGCTACCCATGAAGGGTGACCGCCCCCGCTTTTTTGCCGTTTGGGCGGTAACTCAAAGAGGCGTTGCGAGGTGGGGAAGGGGCAAGCGATATGCTGAGAACATGAGCTCTAACACCACGTCTTCCTCTCATATTTCACCAGCCCCGGACTGCACCAATCGGAGCGTGAAGAGCATCGGATCGCGGGGCTCGATTCTGAGCATCGGGTCGGTGAACTCGTTCTGCAGTATTGGCTCTGTGAACTCGGCGTTTTCTATTGGTTCGGTATTCTCGCTTGGGTCCATCGGCTCTGTCTTTTCTGCCGGGGCCGTTGCCTCGTGCCTGGGCTTTCTTGGCGTGCTGTCGGTCTTTTCGGGGCTCTCTGTGCTCTCGGTAGGGTCGTATCGGTCGGTGCTGAAAGTAAATCGTCGCCAGGGGACTCGGCGGTCTGGTCCTTCACACTCCTAAGCGCCCGCGCGTCATGGGCCGGCGGCGTTCCCGGCGGTGGAGGCGGTAAAATGGTTCCCCTATGAAATGTGCCTATTTTCGTGATGACCTCTGCTCCTCCTGCCCCAGCATTGAGACCGCCTACACCGCGCAGGTGCAGGCGAAGCAGGAGCATGCCCGCGCCCTGCTTGCCGCGTACCCGCAACTGCAGTGGCTGGACCCGGTGACCAGCGCGGAGGCGGGCTTCCGCAACAAGGCGAAGCTTGTGGTGGGTGGTTCGGCGAAGAATCCGACCCTGGGCATTGTGGATTACCGTACGGGCGCCTCCACGGATCTTGGAGAATGCCCGCTCTATATGGAGCCGATTCAGGCGGCTATTCCGGTGTTGCGTGAGCTGATTCAGCGCGCGGACCTGACCCCTTATGACATTCCGAATCGTCGCGGTGAGCTGAAGAATATTCTGGTGACTGCTTCGGCGGCGGGTGAGCTGATGGTGCGTTTCGTGCTGCGTTCGAAGAAGCTTCTGGTGCCGATTCGCCGCCAGATGGGCTGGCTACAGGAGCGGCTGCCGAATCTGGCGGTGCTGTCGGTAAACCTGCTGCGTGAACCGGTGGCGCGTGTTGAGGGGGATGAGGAGATTATCCTTTCGGAGCGTCAGACCCTGCCGATGCAGGTGAACGACCTGACTCTACATTTGCGTCCGCAGAGCTTCTTCCAGACGAACACGAAGGTCGCTGAGGCGATGTATGCGCAGGGCCGCGAGTGGGTGCGTGAGGTGGCTCCGCGCTCGCTGTGGGACCTGTACTGCGGTGTGGGCGGTTTTGCTCTGCACGCGGCTTCGGTGATGGACGGCGGCTCGGTGACGGGCATTGAGATTAGCGCGGAGGCGGTCGCTTCGGCGCAGCGCACGGTCGCTGAGTACGGCCTGAAGGGCGTGGACTTTTCGGCTCAGGATGCGCCGGAATTCGCGGTGTCTTCGGGTGCGGTGCCGCAGATGCTGGTGGTGAATCCGCCGCGCCGCGGTATTGGTGAGAGCTTGTGTGCGTGGATTGAGGGTTCGGGTATTGACCGTGTGGTGTATTCGAGCTGTAACGCGGTGACTTTGGCGAAGGATCTGGAGCGTATGCCCTCGTATGCGCCGGTGCAGGGCCGTGTGCTGGACATGTTCCCGCATACGGACCACTATGAGGTTATGACGTTGCTGAAGCGCGGGTAGGTTTCTCGGGTCAAGCGCTCATTCCTATCCCAAGTCCGCGAGCAGATACATAACACTAGGGCGCGAGCAGGTGATTTTTGGCCGAGCAGGTAGTATTTTTCCTGCATGCTCGGCCAAAAATCACCTGCTCGCGGTGTTATCAGGGTTGCCCGCAACGTGGCGGAGGTGAGGCGATGATGCCCCGAGGCGATATACAGAGCACAGTCATGCACCCGCACGGCTCTTTGCCTCATTCCGCGATTCCTGCGCCCGTATCGCTCGCGCAGTCGGGCCGAGAATGAACGTGAATACGGTGGCGATGATGAAGAGTGCCCCTCCGGTAACAATGGTGTTGATCGCGCCGAACGCTGGTACCGCCCATCCGGTGATGAGGTACCCGACCATACCCGCTAGGGAGAAAACCACACCCATGAAGCTGTAGACGCGCCCGCGCATGTGTTCGTCGATAGCGTCTGCGAAGAGGACTTGCCCGAGCACTTCTTCGGGTCCGTAGAACATGCCCCAGATGAACCAGAGCACGAGTACCGCCCACAGCGCCGGGTGTAGTCCCATACTCAGACAAACGGCGCCGTAGCCGAGTCCGGAGATGCACATCCACCCGCGTTTGGTCATACGCACCCGCCCGGCGCCTGTACCGACGCCGAGTTTGGCTGAAAGCCAGGAGCTGATCACGCATCCGGCGGCGTAGACGGAAGTTGCGATTCCGAAGGCGGTGTAGTCGTGCCCGAGGCCGCGGGTGAGGTATTCGAGCATGGGCAGGGTGGTGATGGGTACGGCGGCGATGGAGAGGAACCAGAAGGTGAGCATACCGCGCACGATGGGGTTGTGTGCGGTGTAGGCGGCGCCTTCGCGCAGGAGTCTGCCGGTGTGGTGTTCCTGCACGGTGGCGGTGCGTTCGGCGTGGGTGAGGTCGTAGTTGCGTATGGTGGCGACGGTGAGGGCAGCGAGCAGGTTGAGGGTGCCTGCGAATCCGACGGCGAGGGCTGGGGTGGTGAAGGATGCGACGGCGGCTGCGATGGTGGGGCCGAGGGTTTGGGCGAGGAAGATGAGGCTGCCGCGGCGTGCCATGTATTTTTGGTAGTCGTCGCCGAGCAGGGAGGGCATGGCGGCGGAGGCTGCGGGGGATGAGAAGGTGCCGAAGGTTGAGACGAGGAATGCGATGGTGAGGAAGGCGGGTAGTCCTGCGGCGGCGTAGAGGGCTGGGGATGCGATGAGTAGGGCGGCGCTGGCGAGCCTGAAGCTGACGGTGAGGGTTTTGCGGTTGAATTTGTCGGCGATAGCGCCTGCGAATGGTGCGAAGAGGATGACGGGGACTGCCTCGACGACCATGACGATAGCGGAGTGGGCGAGGTCGCCGGTGGCGCCGTAGGTCAGCAGGGGCATGGCGATAGCTTGGATACTGGACGCAAGAGCATCAGAAACCTGCGCGGTCAGGAGCGTGAGCTGCCCGCGTGCGTTCAGCGGCGTTGCTGATGTGGGTTTTGCGGTCGCGTCTGGTGTGTTTGTTGGAATGCGCGACGCAGGTGATTCAGGGTGCTCAGGCGAAGGGTCTGTGGTGCGTCTCATAATACTGTGGATTCTATCACGGGTAAGAACGCTGTAACCGAGGCGAAACAAGACACAAGATGCGCGAGCAGATAACAGTCCGTTATCTTCTCGCCGAAATATTATCTGCTCGCGGTGTTATCGGGGTTGCCCGCAACCGGGCGGTGGCGTCTCGGGCTGGTTGTGTCCGAGGCGCCACCGCTTTTTCGTTCCCCTCTAGCGGGCGTGAAATTCTATCCCTGCGCCGCGAAATCCTGTGCCGCGAGAATACCCGCCGCGTACGCCGCCTGGCCTACGTGCTGGGCTGCGTCGTCAATCAGGCTGACCAGGCGCACACCGCGAGTCACCGCCGGAGTCCACGAACGGTCAATAACCTCGCTCAAATCAGCCTCGCTCAGCGTCTGCGCGTAGGCCGCGAGCGCCTCGCCGGTTGCCACAAGGTACTCCACCAGCAGGGCAGAATCTGCAACCACGATGGAGCGTGCCTGCTCGGGGGTGTGGCCGTAACCTATGGTGTCGCCAAGCTCGCCCAGGTTGAAACGTTCCCTGAAGCCCTGAGCCTCCCAGACCTGCGGCTGACCGTTCAGAGCAGAAAGCTGCATGTCCATCTGTCGTCCGGCGTGCCAGAGCAGCCAGGCGATAGAGTTCGGGTGCCCGCCCGGGTGGGCGTTGAGTGCCTCAGCTGATAGCCCCTTGACGGCTACGGCGGCTTCGATGCCGGGGCGGCTGGCGGCGTCACGCAGAATATCGTGGGTTTTCATGGAGTCCTCCTGATTGTGCTGGCTTCCTTTAGGGTGGCTTCTTGTAGGGAGCCGGGTAGTTTTAGTCTACGCCCGCACGGGCTCTGAGGGGTGGCTGTGGAAGAAGAGAGAGGGGTTCTTGTGTTTATGGCGCACGTCCTAGAGATAAAACTTGACGGTGTAACTTTTTACTGCCATAGTTGTACTTGTATCCAATACGGATACAACTAAGGTATGCGGCACACAACCCAGGAGGGGACATGGACACCAAATTCTCGGTAGCACTACACGTCCTAACGATGATCAGCGAAAGCGAAAAAACGCTCAGCTCCGAGGACCTCGCGCATAGCGTTGGCACCAACGCCAGCTACATCCGCAAAATCATCACCCTCCTCAAAAAGGCAGACATCCTCAGCTCCCAGCGCGGCAAACCCGGCTACCAGCTCACCCGCCCGGCAGAGAACATTAGCCTCCTCGACATCTACCTTGCCGTCCAGGAAAGCCGCAGCATCAACCTCTTCCACACGCACCACAACGCGAACGAAGAATGCCCGGTCGGCGCCCATATCCTCCAGGCAGTCAACCCCATCTTCGAAGAAACCCAGCGGCACCTGGCTCAAGACCTCGCACAGCAAAGCCTGCGCAACGTCATCACGAACCTCTACACCGCGGCAGGAAAAACCCCTCCCGCATAACCGGCTCAAACACGGCTAAACCCGGCACCAGAACTTACCGAATAACACCACACCCGAAAGGACCCCCCCATGAAGGCAGCACAGATCGTTTCTTACAACAAGAACAACATCGCCCTCACCGTCACCGACGTACCCGCACCCCGCCCCGCCGCACGGCAGGTACTCGTCAAGATCAGCACCGCAGGCGTCAACCCCCTCGACAACATGATTTCCCGCGGTGAAGTCAAGCTCATCACCCCCTACGCACTGCCCCAGATCGCAGGCAACGAAATCGTCGGCCGCGTAGAAGCCCTCGGCGAAGGCGTCACCTCCTTCAATGTCGGCGAGCGCGTCTTCGCCCGCCTGCCGCTGAACAGCATCGGCGCTTTCGCAGAATACGTAGCCGTGGATGCGGCCGCCCTGGCTCGCGTACCCGAATACCTCAGCGACGAAGAAGCGGCGGGCGTTCCCCTGACCGCCCTGACCGTCATGCAGGCATTCGACCTGATGGGCGCCCAGCCCGGCAAGACCATCTTCATCTCCGGCGGTACCGGTGGTGTGGGTGCCATGGCAATTCCCCTGGCAAAGGCTAAGGGCCTGACCGTCATCACTAACGGTAGCGCCTCCGGTAAGGAGCGCGTGCTGGGTCTTGGCGCTGACCGCTTCATCGACTACAAGACCGAAAACTACGCTGAAACCCTCAGCGATATCGACTACGTCCTCGACACCCTCGGCGGCGACGAGACTGAAAAGCAGATGAGCATCATGGCGCCCGGCGGTCAGCTCGTCTCCCTGCGCGGCATGCCCAACAAGGCATTCGCACAGCGCATGGGAATGCCCTTCTGGAAGCAGCTGCTCTTCGGTGCGGCAGGTCGCACCATGGACCGCAAGGCGCAGAAGTACGGCGTGACTTACCACTTCATCTTCGTCGAATCTAACGGCGCGCAGTTGCAGCAGGTTGCTGACATCTTCGCTGAGCGTCAGATTAAGCCCTCCATCGACACTGTCTTCCCCTTCGAAGACGTCAACGCCGCCCTGGACAAGGTCGCTAACGGCCGCTCCAACGGCAAGACCGTCATCTCCTTCACCGCATAAGCGCCTCACTCAACGAAAAGAAGAATCGTGTCTTACCTCGAAACCCCCACCCGCCACATCTCCGTCAACAACCAGAAGATTGCCTACCGAGAACTCGGCGAAGGCAACTCGGACATTCCGCTGGTCATGCTTGTGCACCTCGCCGCCACCATGGACGACTGGGACCCCAAACTGCTTGACCTGCTCGCTGAGCGCCAGCACCTAATCGTGATGGACCTGCCCGGCGTGGGTTCCAGCGAAGGCTCTGTTGCGACCACCATCCCCGGTATGGCTCACCAGGCAGCAGAAATTATTCAGGCCCTCGGCTACCAGAAGGTCAACCTGCTGGGCCTGTCCATGGGCGGCATGATCGCTCAGGAAGTTGTACGAGCCTACCCCACCCTCGTCAACCGCCTGGTGCTGGTTGGTACCGGCCCGCGCGGTGGCGCTGGAATCGATGCCGTCACCGGAACCACCTTCGGCTACATGGCGCGTGCAGCCCGCGAGAAGATTAGCCCCAAGCGCTACATCTTCTACACCCACGACGCGCAGGGCGGCATTGAGGCGCAGCGCGTGCTGGACCGCATGGATGCCCGCACCGAGGCGCACCGCGGTGCCCCTATGAAGGTTGTCGGCTTCCTGCGTCAGCTGGCGGCTATCCGCCGCTGGGGCAAGCAGCCGCAGGACGATATGGCATACATTGCCCAGCCCACCCTCATCGTCAACGGTGAAACCGACATGATGGTGCCCAGCGTCAACTCCTACGATATGCACCGCAAGGTTGCCCAGAGTGAGCTGAAGATGTACCGCCGTTCCGGTCACGGTGCTCTCTTCCAGTACGCAGATGAGTTCGCTGAGGACCTGTTGAAGTTCCTGAGCTAGCGCCCCATATGAAGCCCCTACCGTCCTGTGCAGTGCCTTCTGTGAAGCGCCTCCTGTGCAGTGTGCCCAGTGCAGTGCGGTAGGGGCTTTGCTCATGCCCTAACGGTGGGTGGGATCAAGAAAAAATGTGGCGCACGGGAATAATACTCATTTCTTCCCGTTGAATTCTGCGAACACATCATCATCTAAATTTCACAGGAGAATATTATGACCACCCCCGCTCAGCTGCACTTTGATATGGTCGTCATCGGCTTCGGCAAGGGCGGCAAGACCCTCGCCGGCGCATACGCCAAGACCGGCAAGAACGTTGCCCTCATCGAACAATCCACCGGCATGTACGGCGGCACCTGCATCAACATCGGTTGCGTACCCACCAAGGCGCTCGTGCACCGCGCCGATGAGTTCCGCGCCAGCGGCGAGCGCAGCCTTGAAGAAGCAAACGCCGCCTACGAATCCGCCGTGGTTTTCCGTGACAAGCTGACCGGCATGATGCGCGCCAAGAACCGCGAGATCCTGCTGTCCAACGAGACCGCTAAGCTCATTGACGGTCACGCACGTTTCATCTCCGACACCGAGGTTGAGGTCACCGCAGGAGAAGACACCCTGCGCGTTACCGCCGACTACTTCATCGTCAACACCGGTGCCGTGTCGGTTATCCCGCCGATTGAGGGTATCCGCGAATCTGAGCGTGTGCTCACCTCCACCGAGCTGCAGAAGCTCACCCCGCGCCCCAAGCGTCTGGGCATTATCGGTGGCGGCCCCATCGGTGTTGAGTTTGCCGGTATTTTCTCCTCCTACGGTACCGAGGTGACCATTCTGGACGGTGCACCCGCCCTCTTCGGCCGCTACGACGAGGACGTTGCCCAGGTTGCCCGCGAGATTATCGCAGACCAGGACATTACCGCTCACACCGGCGTGCGTGTGCAGTCCTTCAAGGACGGCGCTGACTCGGTGACCGTGACCTACCTCGACTCCGAGGGCGCTACCCAGCAACTGGAGGTGGACTACGTGATGGTTGCGACCGGCCGCAAGCCCGCCACCGAGGGTCTGGGCCTGGAGAACACCAGCATCGAAACCAACGACCGCGGCGCAATTGTCGTGGATGAGCACCTGCGCAGCACCGTGCCGAACATTTTCGCGCTCGGTGACGTGAACGGCGGCCCGCAGTTCACCTACATCTCCCTGGACGATTACCGCGTGGTGCTCTCCCAGCTGGTCGGTGACGGTTCCCGCTCCACCAAGGACCGCAAGGCAGTGGCTTCGACCATCTACATGAATCCGCCGCTGTCTTCCGTGGGCCTGACCGAGCGTGAGGCAATCGAGGCGGGCCACAAGGTGAAGGTCGCTTCGAAGCCGGTTGCCGCGGTTGCCGCGATGCCGCGCGCGAAGACCCAGGAGAACCCGCGCGGCATCATGAAGTTCGTGATTGACGCGCAGACCGACCAGATTCTGGGCGCCCAGCTGCTGGTAATCGAGTCCATGGAGGTTATTAACCTGGTGGCTCTGGCGATGCGCCACGGCATTACTGCTTCGCAGCTGCGCGATGAGATTTACACTCACCCCTCGATCACTGAGGGTCTGAATGAGGTTCTTGCCGTCGCGGCGCCCGTGAACTAGTTGAACTAGAATCGCGGCTGAATTCGCGGTTTGTATAGCGTTTCTGCTTGTCCGAGTGCTTCCCTGCCCGTTCCGCCCGTTGTGCTGTCAACGGGGGTGCGGGTGGGGAAGCATTTTTGTTAAGGCTCATATATACCTTGTACCTAAGCATGCCCTAAGATGGTTATGAGATAAGCGCAAGCTCACCGGTTGGGTGGTCAGCGCGAAGGGGCTCGGAGGCGAGCCTCACTCGCGGCTACACCCACCGCAGTGCGCCACCTGCGCCACACATACAACCGAAAACCATAGGCACGAACCGGGAGAATCATGGCACTGCCCAAAATCAAGCCCTACACCTACGTCGACCGTGAACACAGCAACCGCGTGAGCTGGCCTGTGGACCCCTCCCGCGCTGTACTGCTCGTGCACGACATGCAGGTACACTTCGTCCAGGCTTTCGAAGGCGCCAACCTGGGGGAGGGCGACGCCAACCCGGACGCCCAGATTAACATCGCCATTAGGAACCTGCGCCGCCTCATTGACGCCGCCCACGCCGCCGGAATCCCGGTCTACTACACCGCGCAGCCGCCGCGCCAGAACCCCGAAGACCGCCGCCTGCTCATCGACTTCTGGGGCGACGGCCTGCAGAACGACGAGTCCGCCCGCGTGCTCGACGAACTGGCACCCACCGACCGCGACACCGTGCTGACCAAGTGGCGCTACTCCGCGTTCGTGCGCAGCCCCTTCGAGGACCTGCTCAAGGAGTCCGGTCGCGACCAGCTCATTATCGGCGGCGTGTACGCGCATATTGGCTGCCTGACCACCGCCCTGGAGGCGTTCATGCGTGACATTCAGCCGTTCATGGTCGCGGATGCGCTCGCCGACTTCTCGGAAGGTGAGCACCGCACGGCGTGCGAGTACGCTTCGGGTCGTTGCGCCCGCGTGCTGAACACCGCCGATGTACTTGCCGACCTGCATGCTGCAGAAGGTGCTGAGAAGGCTGAGACTGCTGAGAAGGCTGAGACTGCTGAGGAGGCGCGCGCATGAGCTGGGTCATTGTGACCGGCGCGAACGGCGGTATTGGTGAGGCAACCGTCCACCAGCTCATCAAGAACGGTTATTCGGTGTTTGCGGCTGACCTCGCGGAGCAGCCCATTGCCTCCTTCGGTACCTACGGGGACGCGATCTTCCGCTACCGCGCCGTAGACGTTACGAGCGAAGAGTCCGTCACCGCCCTCGCCAACGCTGTAGTGGCACTCGACGAACCCATCACCGGCGCGGTGCTCGCCGCGGGCATCGCCCACAGCCAGCCGCTGCTGGAAACCAGCTTCGACACCTGGAAGCGCCTGCACGCGGTCAACTCCGACGGCGTGTTCCTGTGCCTGCGCGAATTCGCGCGCATCATGATTGACCAGCAGGAAACCGACCCGGCGAACAGCCGCTCCCTGGTGACGGTCGCCTCCAACGCGGCGCGTGTGCCCCGCGCGGAGTTTGGTGCCTACGGTGCATCGAAGGCGTCGGCGGCGCGCGTGAGTTCCAGCTTCGGTCTGCAGCTTGCCGCGCACGGTATTCGCGTGAACTCGGTCTGCCCCGGCACCACCCGAACCCCCATGGTGACTGACGCCTGGGAGGGCGAGGACCGCTCCGCCCTGCCGGTTGCCGGTAACCCGGAAACGTTCCGCCTGGGCATTCCGCTACGCCGTATTGCCGACCCGGCGGATATTGCCTCGGTGAATGCTTTCCTCATTTCTGAAGCGGCACGCCACATCACCATGCAGGAGATTGTCGCCGACGGCGGCGCGACCCTCTAACGGTACTCCGAGCCCGGACTGTACCCGCGCCCGCATATATCCTAAATGCTTCTGGCGCGAACCCGCACACCACTGATAGAAGTACGATGACGAACCTTCCCGACTTTATCTTTGCCACCGGCACCCGCGTCCTGCGCGCATCCGGTGCGATGACCCCTGTCACCTTCGATAATGCCCTGGACGAGGCGAAACGTGCCGGTAGCGCCGTCGTGGGCCTGATTCCTTTTGACCCGGATATGTCCGCCTACCTCTTCGTGCCCGAACGCCTGGAGGAGCAGCAGGTGCCGGTCCCCGAGCAGACCGTGGCGCTTGCCGAGCCGGTATCGGTCACCGGCCGGCAGAACGACCGGTTCCGTGCCGCCGTGGCGACCGCCGTGGAGCGCATGAAGGCGGGTGAGCTGAGCAAGATCGTGCTTTCGCGTGTGCTCACCGCCCGCTACGCACCCGGCGCTCTCAACCTGGAGGCGCTGTACAACAACCTGCGCGCCCAGCAGCGTTCCGCGTTCAACTTTGCGGTGCGCCTGCCCGACGGTGAGCGCGGCATGAACGGAAGCTACCTGATGGGTGCCTCCCCGGAGCTGGTGTTCCGCACCGAGGGCCGCGCCTTCAAGACCCACCCGCTTGCCGGTAGCGCCCCGCGCATTGCCGAGCCCGGTAGCGCCGAGGACGAGGCGATTCGTGACCGCCTGTTCGCCTCGCCGAAGGACCGCCACGAGCACGCCTACGTCATTAACGATATTGCCAAGCGCCTGGCCCCCATCGCCGAGGAGCTGAACGTACCGCAGGTGCCCTCGCTGCTGCAGACCCCGCAGCTTTGGCACCTGGCGACCCCCATCGACGGTGTGCTGAAGGAGGGCCTGACCTGCCTGGACGGTGCCCGCGCGATTCACCCGACCCCCGCGATTTGCGGTGCCCCCACCGAGAAAGCACTCGATCTGATTCGCCAGCTGGAGTCTTTCGAGCGCCGCTACTTTGGCGGCCTGGTCGGCTACATGGACGCCGAGGGTAACGGCGAATGGGCGCTGGTGCTGCGTTGCGCCCAGGTCAGCCCGGAGGAGGCGGTGTTGTACGCGGGCGCGGGTATCGTGGCTGAGTCCGATCCGGAGCTGGAGCACACCGAGACCGGCACGAAGCTCGGCAGCTTCGGCCGTGCCCTGGGCGTGGATACCCTGGGCGAAGACACCCCTTAGGCTCTTTCGTGAACGCCTTTCGTGACTGCCTTGACCCGGCAGAATAAAACGACTGAACGCGCTCGCTGTTATGGCGGGCGCGTTCAGTCGTTGTTGTTATGGGGGAGCGTGGCTAGTCGGTGAGCAGACGCTTGAGCTCCAGGGGAGTGGCAACCGGCAGAAGCTGAGCCTCAAGCTGCACGGGCTCACCCTCGGCAGGGTTCTCCACAGCCAGGGCGATGAGCATCTTCTGCGCGTGCTCGGGGTTCTCCGCATCGGGCAGCGCCACGGGTACCCACTGCAGGCTAAAGCTCCGCTCGATAGCCTCGCCGCCGCCCTGAGGTGTGGGTGCGCTAAAGGTAGCACGCGCGGTCAAGCTGTCCTGAGTCAGTACGCGCAGGGCGGTCGGCTCGGGAACGTTGCTGCCCAGAAGGTCCCCCGGGACCTCCTCGTTCATGGCAAGTTCGAGCGCATCCAGCAGCTCATCTGTGAGCTGCACCCGAACCAGGGAGGGCACTACGCTCAGGCCGTGGCCGGTCGCTTTGAGCACCGCCTCCTTAGCGGTCCACAGCGCCACCGAGAACAGGTGCAGTACGGGCGCGGGGCGTTCCTGCGCCACTCGCTCATAGAACGCACGTTCTTCATTGGAGAGCGCTAGGCGCGCAAAACCGGAGAACAGACGCGCATCCAGAGTCTCAACATCCACACCGAGCACCGCCGAGGGGTTACGGCTAAACGCACCCACGACCAGCGGATTCACCTGCGACATATTGAAATTTACGCCCGCAATACGCGGCTTACCGTGCTTCTTACCGCTGGTGCACAGGGTGCAGGAACGATCCACCTCAATCTCAGAAGCGGCACTGGACGGCACATCCAGACGAGCCGCCGCCATGGCACGCATGAGCGCCTGAGTGCTCAGGTAGCTGACCGCCGCCGTGGAGGTCGGCAACTGCGCCGCATGCTGCTGCTCAGCAAGCCCCAGGTAGCTCAACCAGCTAAAACGCAGGGAACCGTACATGGTGCGGGTGGGAAGAGCGAAAATCTGCACGCGCTCGCTCGGACGGGCGGTAGGGCGCTCCGGGTGCTGTGCGCTGGGTGTTTCGGGGGCAGAATAGCTCATAGGTTTAGTGTACCCGCCCGGCATCACGGCAATGAGCGCGTCCGAGGCTACTTGAGGTTGTCCACAGCGGCGACCGCGCGCTACGCACCCTCGCCGCCGGTGCGGTAAAGTCATCACAGACATCATTACGGACTGCCGCCTGCACGCTAGAGGGGTGGCAGCTTAGAAAGAAGGTACCGTGAACAGCACGCAAGAAATCATTGCCGCCGCAGACGGCTCGGCGCTGGGCAACCCCGGACCGGCGGGCTGGGCATGGTATATCGACGACGACCACTGGGCGAGCGGCGGCTGGGCGCACGGCACCAACAATATGGGTGAGCTTAAGGCTGTCCTGGACCTGTTCGAAGCGACCGCATCCCGCCCGGAGGCAAAGCTGCGCGTGTACTGCGATAGCCAGTACGTCATTAACTCGCTGACCAAGTGGATGCCCGGCTGGAAGAAGAAGGGCTGGAAGAAATCCGACGGCAAGCCCGTGCTCAACCGCGACCTTCTGGAGGCGCTGGATCAGGCGCTGACCGGCCGCGACTACGAGTTTATTTGGGTGAAGGGCCACGCGGGTCACGCGCTCAATGAGAAGGCGGATTCCCTGGCGAACGGTGCCGCGCGCGCCTACCAGGAGGGCCGTGAACCCGCGCACGGCCCCGGCTTCGGTGCGGCTGCTGAACCCACTACTGCGGCTGAGCCTGTGGAGGCTCCGGCTGTTGAAGTGCCGATTGTGAACGCTCCGGTTGCAGAACCTGCCCTCTCTGACGTTGCGCTCTCTGATTCGGCGCCCTCCGAGTCTTCCGCGGACGCCCACCTGCCCATGCAGGAATTCACCGCAGCCGAGATCGAGAACGCCCAGCGCGGCGTGGAGAGCCTGCGCCTGTCCGGTCTGTTGCGCCCCGCCTCCGCGGTGAACGCCCCCGACCCGGAGGCGGTCCGCACCCGCAAGGAACAGCTGGCGCTCGCGGCAGAGCGTGCCGCCGAGCGTGACGCAAAGGCACTGGCACGCCAGCAGGAGGAGACCGCTCAGCAGGCATCGAGTGCCGCGCAGGCGGAAGAAGAGGATGACCTGACCGGTCTGGAAGAGTTCGCAGGTCTGGACCCGAACGATGTTGACCCGGCGGAACTGCTGGGCGAGACGGAAGCGCACGCAGAAGAGCAGGCGGTAGAGCCCGCCGCGGCGCCCATTCAGGATGCTCCCGCTCAGCCTGCTCCTTCCCAGCCCGCTGAGCCCGCACCGTCTGCTCCTGCGGCACCCGCTCTGAACCCCGAGGAAGCCGCCGCCGCAGAACAACTACTCGAAAGCCGCGGCTCCGTCATGGAGGCGGCGCAGCTGGATTCCATGCTGCACGAGCGTCTGGTGTGGGTGACCGCTACCGGCAAGTCGGTGTCCCGCTCCTCGGTGTTGCAGTACCGCGAACGCGCCTTCACTCAGCAGGGTGCCCCGCTCAAGCAGGGCGTGCAGGTGCTGGATTCTTCTAGCGTGCTGGTCATGGCGGCGGTTGCCACCGCGCGCGGCCGCGTGAGCCGTTCAAGTATCTGGCATTACGACGCTGAGCGCGGCCTGTGGCGTTTGCGTTTCCGCCAGGAGACCCCCGCCTCCTAAAGCTGAGCTCCTAACGCTCAGCTCCTAAGGATTGGGCTCTTGAGCCCAAAGATTTCCGTGCAATAAAACCCCGCCGCATCCTCAATTGCGAGGATGCGACGGGGTTTTCTCAATAAATGTTCGCCGCCTTCTGGCGAATCTGGCGGGCGGTGTGCCGTGCGTCCGGGACCTTTAAACCACCCGGCCTGCTGCCTGGCTGCGGGTGGGGTTTTGGGCTTGCCGCCCTGACCCCTTAGCCGACGAACATGGAGGCGTTAGCCTGCTCGGTGTCTGCGTAGTTCACGCCTGCGCGGGTGAGTGCCTCGTTGATCTGGGTGATGGATGCTTCGACCTGGCGCTGGGTTGCGTGCCACTGGTCCAGTACGCCCTGGAAGTTGGCGGATGCGGAGCCGGTCCAGGAGCTCTGCAAATCGTGCAGGGATGCGGTCATACCGTTGACGTCTGCGGTGATGGATGCGACGTAGGATCGTGCCTGTGCGCTCTTGGCTGCGATGACTTCGGAATCGACATTGAACTGTGCCATGGTTTTTCTCCTTTGAGATATGTGAGATAGGTGGGGCGGTTGCCCCGTGGTGGCGCTTGGGGTGTGGATCTCTGGAAGGGTTGAGTTCCTGACCGGAAGCTTGTTATCACTATATCTTTCAAAATGCATCAAATGAGCTGAAAAGTGATTATTAAATAAATCTGTGGATAAACCCGCCAGATTCACTCCGCATCTCGAAAAAATCGAAAGCCCTCCCGAAAATGACGTCGCCA
This sequence comes from Rothia sp. HMSC062H08, assembly GCF_001810775.1. NCBI lineage: Bacteria > Bacillati > Actinomycetota > Actinomycetes > Micrococcales > Micrococcaceae > Rothia > Rothia sp. HMSC062H08. Next base: position 32,472 of record NZ_KV802656.1, on the reverse strand, counting down.
TGACGCGCGCTAGGTTGCTCCCGCTGTTCTTTAGCCGCGAAGCTTCTTCTCACTCGTGCTCTCGTTACTCGCGCCGCCGCGAGTTATCATCCCGCCTCCATGACACAGCAAAACCCCCGAACCGTAGAACGCTCAAGTTCTACAATCCGGGGGTTTATGCGTCAGTGCTACTTCATCAGCTGATCGTCCGAGACGGGCGGCGGATAGAACGGCAAAGAAATCACGAAGGTAGCGCCGCCACCATCGGTCTCTTCAATGTGAATCTTGCCCTCATGCTGCTCGATAATCGCAGCCACAATGGACAGTCCCAGACCCGTACCGCCGGTCTCACGCGAACGTGAAGCATCGGTGCGGTAGAAACGCTCGAAGACGCGCTCTCGGTCCTCGCCGTGAATACCGGGGCCGTGGTCGCGCACCTCCAGTACGGACAGCGGGAAGCCGGGAACCTCTTCGCGCACGCCCACCGCAATCTCCAGGGGAGAGCCGTCGGGGGTGTAGCGCATGGCGTTGGTCAGCAGGTTCGCTACGACCTGACGCAGGCGCGATTCGTCGCCGAGCACGGTTGCGGAGGTCGGTGCCACCTCTTCGTTCAGACCCACCAGGGACACCGCACGATCGGGTGCCGTAGCGTAGGCGTCGTTACTAGCGTCCACCGCGAGGTTGAACAGGTCGAAGGGCGCCAGCTTGGACTCGCGGCGCTCATCAATACGCGCCAGGGTCAGCAGGTCTTCCACGAGCTGACCCATACGCTTGGACTCCGACTCGATGCGGCTCATCGCGGTAGCGACCGCCTCATCGGTCGGTAACGCGCCCTGACGGTACAGCTCCGAGTAGCCTCGAATACTGACCAGCGGGGTACGCAGCTCATGCGAAGCGTCACCCACGAAGCGGCGCATTTTCGCCTCGCTCTTCTCGCGAGCTTTGAAGAGCACCTCAATCTGGGCGAGCATCGTGTTCAGCGAGACCGCAAGGTTACCAATCTCGTTGCTGGGGTTGTAGTCCTCAATACGCTGCGAGAGGTCGCCGGCAGCAATCTTAGCGGCGGTCTGCTCCACGCGAGCCAGCGGCTCGAAGGGGCGGGTCACAATCACCCAGGTCATCGCGATGGCGGAGGCAAGAGTCGCCAAACCAAACGCGAAGGTCAGCACGCCCACGAGGGCGACCACCTGGTTGGTCTGCTTCAGCGGCATGGCAATAATCAGGGATGCCGCCTCCGTCAGCCCGGAGGAATCATTCGACTCGATGGGCACGGCGAGCACGCGCCAATCGGAGGAACTACCCACCGAATTGACGGTGACCGCCTCCTCGTTTTGCTTGCGAACCTTCTCTTCGGTCCAGCCCTGCAGCGCCGGCTCGCTGAACTGTTCGCTGTCCTCGGACTTGAGCGAGTACAGTACGTTGCCGTCCTTATCGAGCAGGTACAGGCGGTAGGTGCTCAGGGATTGTTCCTGATTGCCGGAGGGGCGCACGGTCGCCAGCTGCACGAGCGAGGGGGCGCTGCTCTTCATCTCTTCGTCCAGCTGGTGCACCATCTGGGCACGCAGAGCGGAAATCGCCACCAGGCTCGTCACCGCAATGGAGAGGGCGATGAGCATGGAGGTAATGAGTACCAGCTGGGTGCGAAGGGAAAGAGACTGGGGGATCCGGTCGAGGGGTTTGAGCGCCACGTTAGCCTCGAGAACCGCGAATCATGTAGCCCACACCGCGCTTGGTGTGGATGAGCGGCTCGTGGTTTTCACGGTTGTTGTCAATCTTGCGGCGCAGGTACGAAATATAGGACTCAACGATGGAGGAGTCGCCGTTGAAATCGTACTCCCACACGTGGTCGAGAATCTGCGCCTTGGACAGTACGCGGTTGGCGTTGAGCATCAGGTAGTGCAGCAGGTTGAACTCGGTGGGGGAGAGGTCAATCTCTTCGTCACCGAGGAACACTTCGTGGGTGTCCACGTTCAGGGTGAGGGCGTCAACGCGCAGTACGGCGTCGTCCTCTTCCTGGACGCTGCGGCTACGGCGCAGAATGGCGCGGATGCGGGCGATCACCTCGTCGAGGGAGAAGGGCTTGGTGACGTAGTCGTCACCACCGGCACCCAGACCGGTCACCTTGTCCTCGGTGGCGTCCTTTGCGGTCAGGAAGAGTACGGGGGTGGTGGTGCCGTTTTCGCGCAGGCGGCGGGTCACCTCGAAGCCGTCCATGCCGGGCATCATGACGTCCAGGACAATGAGGTCGGGGTTTTCGGCGTGCGCCTTTTCGAGGGCTTCGCGGCCGTTGCCGGCGGTAACTACTTCAAAACCGGCGAAACGCAGGGAGGTGGCGAGCAATTCAAGAATGTTGAACTCGTCATCGACGACTAGGAGTTTTGCTTCAGCAGACATACTCTATCTTTCTCTCTGAATGGCAGGCTGTACTTGATAAGTGAATGATGTGTGTGAGCTTGCGGCTCAAATCTTTATGCCTTGTTGCGGCGCATGACCGACAGGATGAGTGCGGCCATGAGTGCAATAAAGGCGACGGGTAGGAGGACCAGCGGAATCTGGCTCATGAGGGCGGGCGGCGTTGCCCCAACCCACTTCATCACGAGCATGGCAACTCCGGTGAGCAGACAGAGCAGGGCGAGAAGCGCACCTGCCGCGCCGAGCCAACGGATAGCTCCGGCGTAGGGAAGGGGAGCGGGCGCCTGGTCTGCGGTACTGCGCGTGTCCTGTACGGGTTCATTACTCATAAATTTAACCGTATCAGCTCACACACAGCTGTTAATGGGCGAAGCCCCAGATTTAGCGGTTTGAGACTCAAATTCACAGCGTATGCGAAGCTTGGGGCGGGCGCCGCAATGTTTGCGCACGCGAGATGCTTTAATAGGGGTATGTCTGAACAGGTTATTGAACTGCTCCCCGAAACTACGCCCGCTACTGACGCGCCTGCAGAGTCCGTTGCGCCTTCTGCCGCGCCTGAGAGCACCGACGAGGGTAGCGCTGTACCTGCTGAGACTCAGCCCTCCGTGAACGCTGAGGAGACTGAGGCGGCTGATACGCCCGCTGAGGAATCTGCATCCGAGGAATATACCTCTGAGGAATCTGCTGCCGAAGAAACCGCACAGAACGAAGACTCCACCCCCGACCCCTTCACCCCGCTGGATGAAGAGGTGGGCGCCCCCTCCCTGGGCGTTCCGCACAAGTTGCGCCGCACCTCCAAGGTGGATGAGATTCTTGCCGCCGCCAAGGATGTGGCTTTGCAGGGCGTTCAGGAAATCGCCCCGGCACACGCTATCGGCCTGGTGCACCACGTGCGCGCCGAGGAAGAGCGTCTGAGCACTCACCTTTTCGAGTGCACCCTGCCCGGTTACCGCGGCTGGTTCTGGTTCGCGACCCTCTCGCGTGCGCCTCGTTCCCGCGTGGCAACGATCTGCGAGGTGGGCCTGCTGCCCGGCGACGACGCGCTCATTGCGCCGGATTGGGTGCCGTGGGCTGACCGCGTTCGCCCGGAAGACCTGGAGGAGAACGCCGAGCAGGAGAACGCAGAGTCTGCCGAAACCGCTGAGGCAGAGGAATCTGCTGAGCCCGCAGAGAACAAAGCGGAAGAGAACGAATCTGCCGTGGAAGAAACCGCTGAGGCTGAGTCCGCAGAGTAAGCCTACCGTCTACTCCTCTTAATAAGGGGTGGGTTAGCAAAAGCGTATATATAAGGTGTCTTGAGTCGTCCAATGAGTTTTCATTGGGCGACTCAATGACTTAAGCCGTGGCAAAAGCCGCTGAAAAAGTACATAATAGATTATTGAATTAAGTAACGACTTAGGCAGTGCTATCTAAGTACTGTTGCGGTGATAGCTGGGAGAGATATATGACAGACCTCATCGATACCACAGAGATGTATTTGCGCACCATCCTCGAACTGGAGGAAGAGGGCATCGTCCCCATGCGTGCGCGCATCGCTGAACGACTCGAGCACTCCGGCCCGACCGTTTCCCAAACTGTGGCACGCATGGAGAAGCACGGCCTGCTCACCGTTGAGCCGGACCGCCACCTCGAACTGACCGAGGAAGGCCGCCACAAGGCGGTCGAGGTGATGCGTAAGCACCGCCTGGCTGAGCGGCTACTCTCCGACATTATTGGTCTGGAACTTGAGTACGTGCACGAAGAGGCATGCCGCTGGGAGCACGTCATGAGTGACAAGGTGGAGAAGCGCATCCTGGAGATGCTCAAGGACCCCAAGTTCTCCCCGTACGGTAACGCTATTCCCGGCCTGGAGGACCTGGGCCACGCTAGCGAGAAGAACGACGAGCGCACCGTGCCCATGTCCCTGGCGGCACGCGACTCCGGTCCCGAGGACCGTTTCACTATTTCTCGCTTCCCCGAGTCCATTCAGACTGACGTTGAGTTGCTGAAGCTGCTGGCTGACGCAGGTATTGTTTACGGCGCTTCGGTGTCCGTGGTCGCCGGTCAGGACGATGACGTGATTGTTCACGCCGACGGTGAAGAGGACACCCTCTCCCTGGATATGGACGTGGCAAACGCAATTGTGGTCAAGCGCGGCGGCAACCTCTAAGCTCTAATTCTGAGAGTCCGCTAACCCAGTTCACGCTAAACGGTGGTATCGCCTCCTCACTTGAGGAGGCGGTACCACCGTTTTTTGTGCCGTTAGCTCCCTGAGAACCGGCTTTGTCTTAGATAATGGACGATTTAGCTCAATAATCGGAGTAAAACGCCGCATATAAGGGAAGAATCGGGGAAAGCGGAGGAACGAGGCGTATTCGGGCTGCAAAAGGTGGACTAAGTGGCGTAGATCAGTGGCCCAGGCTACCCTCACGTGAGCGAGCATATACTCCTCTCTTAACTTTTTGGCAACTGCGCTTGAGTGCATTTTTCGCGTTTTTCGCTTAAATCTGAGGTTGAAGCTAAGAGACACGCCGGTTTCTGAGTGAGTATATGGGAGCAAAAGCTTAAGAGACGAGGGTCATTTTTAAGAGTTTTGAACCATGCCCTTAAGGGGTGGTAGTGCATTAAAAGCGAATGTGCATCCTTGTGAAATGCCTAGTCAAACGCCTTAATCTGCTTAAGCTCCCATAAATAAACGGGGTTCTAGTTGCCCAAACCCGCTCCGTTCCGCCGGGGGTGAAAGCTCAAAATTTAAGTCCGAATGAAGTGACAACTGGGAGTTTTCTGTGTATTCTCGTTTCTGTGCTCAAATCCTCATCGTAAGAGGGCACCGTCGAAGCGGTTCCGCTGAGTTCTGCCAACGCTTCGATGAACGTCTACCCAATATGGCAGAAGCGGGGGACCCAATCCCCAAGCTGGGATACGGCATCTCAATCGAGAGGCCTCGGGGCTAAGTCACTTCGGTGGCCGAGCGAATCCATGCTCGAGTCCGACAGCTCACCTCGTCAGGCAATGGAGGAATTATCAATGGTTAAGAAGATCGTACGTACTGCAGGTGCAACCCTCGCAGCAGGCGCAGTTCTGCTCGGTTCGACCGTTCCCGCGAACGCATTTGCACAGATCCCCGCTGCTGCTGATCTGTCCTACGACTACACCAACTACGAGTTCGACTACACCAGCTACACCACCCCCGCAACCACCTACGTTGCACCCCAGGCTCAGGCACAGCAGACCTACGTTGCTCCCGCAGCAACCGAGGCACCCGCTGCTCCCGCCGTTGAGACCACCTACGTAGCACCCCAGGCTGAGACCCAGCAGGCTTACGTTGCTCCCGTAGCAACCCAGGAGCAGGCTGCTCCCGCCGCTTCCTCCAACACCGGTAATGCTTCCCGTGACGCAATCGTCGCAACCGCAATGAGCGGTCTGGGCGGCTCCTACGTTTGGGGCGGCAAGACCTTCGGTGCATGGGACTGCTCCGGCTTCACCTCTTGGGTTTTCGCTCAGCACGGCATCAAGCTGACCGCTTTCACCTACGCAATGAAGAACGAGCTGCGCCCCACCTCTAACCCCCAGCCCGGCGACATCGTCTTCCAGAACGGCTACAGCCACGTTGGTATCTACCTGGGCGATGGCAAGATGATCTCCGCTCTGAACCCCACCAACGGTACCCTGGTGCACCCCACCTCCTGGATGTCCGTTGATGGCTACTACACCGCTCTCTAAGCCTTAGTGCATAAGAGCTGGGTCTAGCCCAACATACTTCGAAAAGGCGCCTACCCCGCACGGGGTGGGCGCCTTTTGTGTACCTGAGATTTGCGTACCCGAGAGATTCCATGAAAATACCGCCGAGAGGGCACCTTAGTATGGGTGCATTCTCGGCGGTATGTGTTGAGGTGTGTGCGGCTAGGGCGCGAGAACCTGCAGAAGCCCCTGCGGGTCCTGCGCCCACTCGCTGAGCTCTGCCTGCAGATTAGTCTGCGCGGGCTCCTCCCAGAGCTGTAGACCCTCCTCGGAGAGGAAGACGCATTTACGCCCCAGGATCGAACGCAGGAAGGTCGTACGACCGGCACGGAACGCCTCATCGTCAAAATGGGAGTACTCGCTACGCACCCCGCGCAGGTAGCGGCGATAGCGTGCCGAATCAGCCGCCAGGATAGCCATATCGGCATCGAGGAAAAACTGAATATCCGCCGGCTCATAGCCCGCCGGTAGGTCGACAGACTTGGGCAACTCGTGGGTTGCCGTGGCACGCACCAGAAGGCTCACCATCTGTAGCTCGTGCCCGGTGAGCAGACCCGCGGTAACCAGCGGCTCCAGGGAGGTGCTCGCCAGCTGCTCGCTACGGCGCTCATCCTCACCCGGCGCGCCCTCGTACACGGCATCGTGGAACCACGCCGCCAGAACCAGTGGCAGGGGAGTAGAACCCTGCGTGCGGTGTGCGTAGAGACGGTCCAGATCGGTGAGCATCTGCGAAAGGTGCCCGCTGTGGTGGTAGGCGCGGTGCGGCTGCTCCCACGCCTGCAGCAGGCGCTCGCCCAGCTCCGCCACCTGTGCCGCAAGTCGGGCCCGCGACTCGGCGGACGCATCCGCACGCTCGAGGCGGGGCGCAAACGCCGCCTCCCAGGTGCGAAGCAGGCGCGGGCGGATCTTCTCGGGGCGTTCCTTTAGGGGAATCCGTAGACCGCTGGCAATGAGCGTGCGAGTCAGTTCTGCACCGCTGAGTTCCTTCGCACCCGCCTGCACCAGCTCGTCGTAGCGGTGCGCCGGTACATCGTAGTGGTCGCGGTCGAAGGCACGCTCGCTAATGCCCGCCGCCGCGGCGAACTCGTGCAGTTCCGCCAGGGATGCATCGGAGATGAGGTGCGAGAAGACGGTGCCGTGCGCGGGCCAGACGGGTGGGTCAATGTAGATGCTCATTCGTACATTGTAGGAGTGGTTCTGCCGCCGGGCGCGGGTGTCTTCGGGCGGTGAACGCAGAGTGGAGGCGAATCGCGCAGGCCGCAGAGGTTTCTGAACACCGTGCCGACCCGCGACGCGCGGTGCTTTATACTGGATAGGTACGCCCTCGTAGCTCAGGGGATAGAGCACTTCTCTCCTAAAGAAGGTGTCGGACGTTCGAATCGTCTCGGGGGCACACATATGACAGAACCGCCCGTCGCTTGCACTAGCAGGCGCGGGCGGTTTCTCGTCTCCGAGTGAACGAGGGGCGGCCGGGTGACCAAGCGGGTGGGAGCGGGGGAGTAAATGCGGTAGCATGGAATATCGAACGTGTATTCTAGGTAGCGAGGTAGACGATGAGCGATAAGCCCGAACAGCAGAAGCAGTCCTTCACCGAACAGGACGGCCTCTTCGCCGCCGAACTCATCGCCCCCGCAGCACCGGCGGACCCCGCTCCAATTGACCCTGCACCGGCGGACGAGCCGCCCTTCGACCCGTACTACGACGTACCCCCTGCCGAAGACGACTACTACGCGCCTCCCATGGACGCCGCAGTGATGGACGCCCCGATGATGGAGGCGTCCGCTCAGGATGTACCCGGCGCCCTGCCTACCGGCATGCCCGCCTACAGCGCTCCCGTTACCAGCGCCCCCGAACCCGGCGCGCCCGCAGCCTTCGCCGCCGACCCGCTCGGCGACTTTATGCCGCCCGCCTACCGCGTCGGCGGTTACGGCGAGGACTTCGACCCCGCCGATCCCTACGGCGAACGCACCTACAGCCTGAGCACCGTAGACCCCGCCTCCCTCACCGCCGGGCTCAACGAACGCCAGGAGGAGGCCGTACTGCACTCCGGCTCGCCCCTGCTCATCGTCGCGGGCGCCGGCTCCGGCAAGACGCGCGTGCTCACCCACCGCATCGCCTACCTGCTCGCAACCCACCGCGCGACCCCCGGCCAGATTCTCGCCATCACCTTCACCAACAAGGCCGCAGCCGAGATGCGTGAACGTATCGAGGCGCTGGTTGGCCCGCGCGCTAAGCACATGTGGATCTCGACCTTTCACAGCTTCTGCGTGCGCGTGCTGCGCCGTGAGGCCGCCGCCCTGGGTTTGAAGTCCACCTTCACCATCTACGATTCGACCGACTCGCAGCGCCTGCTGAGCCTCATCATTAAAGAGCTCAACCTGGACACCAAGAAGTTCACCGCCAAGGCTGTGGGCAACCGCATTTCAGCGCTGAAGAACGAGCTGGTCAGCGCCGAGGCGTTCGCCTCCCGCGTGGCCTCCGATAACCCCTACGAGAAAACCATCGCGCAGATTTACACCGTCTACACGCAGCGTCTGCGCGCCGCCAACTCCCTCGACTTTGACGACCTGATTGGCCGCACCGTCTTCCTGCTGAAGAAGTTCCCCGAAATCGCGAACTACTACCGCCGCAAGTTCCGCCACATCCTCGTGGACGAGTACCAGGACACCAACCACGCCCAGTACCAGCTGGTGCGCGAGTTGGTCGGCGCCCACACGAAGGTACCGGCTGACCGCGGCCCCTACCCGGACGCCGTGCCCCCTGCCGAGCTGACCGTCGTGGGTGACTCCGACCAGTCCATCTACGCCTTCCGCGGCGCGGATATCCGCAATATTACGGACTTCGAGAAGGACTACCCGAACGCCCACACGATCCTGCTGGAACAGAACTACCGTTCCACGCAGAACATCCTCTCCGCAGCGAATGCGGTCATCGAACGCAACCCCGATCGTCGCCCCAAGAAGCTGTGGACCGCCTCCGGTGCGGGCGCCAAAATCATCGGTTACGTCGCCGAATCTGAGCACGCCGAGGCACGCTACATCACCCGCGAAATTGACCGCCTTGCCGACGAGCACGGCGTGCAGCCCGGTGACGTCGCAATCTTCTACCGCACCAACGCGCAGTCCCGAACCCTCGAGGACATGCTCATGCGTGCCGGCCTGCCCTACCGCGTGGTCGGTGGCACCCGCTTCTACGAGCGTAAGGAAATCAAGGACGCCCTGGCGTACCTGCGCGCCCTGAGCAACCCCGATGACGACGTGAACGTGCGCCGAATCCTGAATGAGCCCAAGCGCGGTATCGGTGCCAAGTCCGAGTCCGTGGTGGCGGAGTACGCGAGTGCGAACCGCATCTCCTTCTTTGCTGCCGCCCGCCAGGCCGCCGATGTTCCCGGCCTGGGCGCCGCCGCCGTGAAGAAGTACGCCGAGTTCGTGCGCCTCATGGACGACCTGGCGCAGATTGCCCGCACCGAACCGGCCGCAACCTGCCTGGAAGCGGTCCTGGAGCAGACCGGGTACCTGGCGGCTCTGCGCGCCTCCAAGGACATTCAGGACGAGTCTCGCGTGGAGAACCTCTCCGAGCTGCTTGACGCCATGGTCGAGTTCGAGACCGAGAACCCCGGCGCCGACCTGGAGCAGTTCCTGGAGCACGTGGCCTTGGTCGCCGACGCCGACTCGATCCCGAACCGCCCCGCCAGCGCGGAGGGTGAGAGCGCCTCCGCCGCACAGATTGCCGCCGAGGCGGCCGAGGCGAAGGCCCAGGGTATGGTCACCCTCATGACCCTGCACACCGCCAAGGGCCTGGAGTTCCCCGTGGTGTTCCTGACCGGCATGGAGCACGGCCTGTTCCCACACCAGCGCGCCCTGACCGACGAGAAGGAGATGAGCGAGGAGCGCCGCCTGGCGTACGTGGGTCTGACCCGCGCCATGGAGCGCCTGTACCTGACCCGCTCGGAGACCCGCACCATGTGGGGTAAGAGCCAGTTCAACCCGCCCTCGCCCTTCCTGGAGGAGATCCCGGAGGAGCTCATCGAGTGGAAGCGCACCGCAGGCTTCTCTGGCTTCGGCGCCTCCGGTATGGGTGCGTATGGCACTCGCGGCAGCTCCTACGGTAACTCGTACGGTGGCGGCTATTCGGGTGGTTCCCGTTCCGGCTATGGTTCCGGCGGCTACTCGGGTGGTTACAGCTCGGGCGGGTACAGTTCCGGTGGCTCGCGCGGCTCATACGACCCCTACGAGTCTCGCCCCGCACGCCGCTCCGAGCCGTCCACCGCGGATATTAACGGCTCGGCAAGCTACGGGCTGGCGGCGGCCACCTCGAAGGTGACGAACCGTTCCCGCGTGCACCAGAGCAAGGAAATCCCGACTCTGGCGGTCGGCGATACCGTGCGCCACACCAAGTTCGGTGAGGGCCGCGTGCTCGCCGTTGAGGGTAGCGGCGATAAGACCGTGGCAAAGGTCCGTTTCGGTTCGGAAGAGAAGCGCCTGCTGCTGCGTTACGCGCCGCTGGAGAAGGTGAGCTAACGCGTCAGGCGTGCGAACCTGACAACGCCGATGGAGGGGCGGGTACCTGAGGTTCCCGCCCCTCTTTTGTGCGCCGTACCGGGCGTGTTGTCCGCCTGCTGAGAAGGGGACTGGGGCTTTGCAGAGCACGGCGGTAAACGCCGCATTTTCGCCGGTATTTCGCGGCGGATGGGGGAGCGCGAGTTTGGGTTAGTTACCCGGTGCACAGCCTTTGGGTAGAATGTACCCAAAATATTTGTGAGCTGAGTCGCTAAAATCTCAGATTTAGGGTTCCGTGAGTGCGAGCTCACGCCGAATCCGATAGAGTAGAGACGAGAGAAATTCCCCGCGTCAATGATGCGTGTGCGCCGGGTGCGAGAGACACCTATCGCACGTACCGGACACACAGGGGAACCTCCTCTAATGACCAAGCCGAGTGCACCAGTACTCGGCACCACTTCGAAGAAGAAGGACACCTGTGGACCTTTTCGAATACCAGGCGCGCGAGCTCTTCGCAAAGCACGGTGTACCCGTGCTCAAGGGCATTGTTGCGACCACCCCTGAAGAAGCAAAGGCAGCAGCTGAGGAAATTGGCGGCCTGACCGTCATTAAGGCTCAGGTTAAGACCGGCGGCCGCGGTAAGGCTGGCGGCGTTAAGCTCGCAAAGTCCCCCGAAGAAGCTTACGAGCACGCTAAGGCAATTCTCGGCATGGACATCAAGGGCCACACCGTTCACCGCGTGCTGGTCGCTGACGGCGCAGACATCGCCGAAGAATACTACTTCTCCCTCCTGCTGGACCGCGCAAACCGCTCCTACCTGGCAATGTGCTCGGTAGAAGGCGGTATGGAAATTGAGCAGCTCGCTGCTGAGCGCCCCGAGGCACTGGCAAAGATCGAGGTTGACCCGCTGGTTGGCCTGGACCAGGCTAAGGCTGAGGAAATTGCTAAGGCAGCAGGTTTCTCCGCAGAACTGCAGGAGAAGGTTGTTCCCGTTCTCGTCAAGCTGGGCGAAGTCTACACCAAGGAAGACGCAACCCTGGTTGAGGTTAACCCCCTCGTTCTGACCCCCGAGGGCACCATCCTCGCCCTGGACGGCAAGGTCTCCCTGGACGACAACGCAGAATTCCGCCAGCCCGAGCACGAGGCTCTCGTGGACAAGTCCGCTGAGAACCCGCTGGAAGCTAAGGCAAAGCAGTTCGACCTGAACTACGTGAAGCTGGACGGCGAGGTCGGCATCGTTGGTAACGGTGCAGGTCTGGTTATGTCCACCCTGGACGTCGTTGCATACGCTGGTGAGAACCACGGCAACGTCAAGCCCGCAAACTTCCTTGATATTGGTGGCGGCGCGTCCGCTGAGGTTATGGCTGCTGGTCTGGAAATCATTCTGGGCGACGAGCAGGTCAAGAGCGTTTTCGTGAACGTCTTCGGCGGCATCACCGCATGTGACGCAGTGGCAGACGGCATTGTGAAGGCTCTGGAGATTCTGGGCGACGCAGCAACCAAGCCCCTGGTTGTGCGCCTGGACGGCAACAACGTTGCTGAGGGTCGCCGTATCCTCTCCGAGGCGAACCACCCGCTGGTTGTTCTGGCTGAGACCATGGACTCCGGCGCTGACAAGGCAGCAGAGCTCGCTCACAAGGCGTAATCGCCAGCAAAGGATTTCAAGGAAGTAATATGTCTATCTTTGTGAACAAGGACTCCAAGGTCATCGTTCAGGGCATCACCGGTGGTGAGGGTACCAAGCACACCGCACGCATGCTCGCAGCAGGCACCAACATTGTGGGCGGCGTGAACGCTCGCAAGGCTGGCACCACCGTCACCCACAAGGCGAAGGACGGCTCCGACATCGAGCTGAACGTGTTCGGTTCCGTAGCTGAGGCTATGGAGAAGACCGGCGCGAACGTCTCCATCGTCTTCGTTCCCCCGGCCTTCACCAAGGCAGCAGTTCTCGAGGCTATCGAGGCTAAGATTGGCCTCGTCGTCGTCATCACCGAGGGCGTTCCGGTTCAGGACTCCGCAGAGTTCTGGGCAGCTGCTAAGGCATCCGTGGACGAGAACGGCAAGCAGATCACCCGCATCATTGGCCCCAACTGCCCCGGCATCATCTCCCCCGAGGAGTGCCTGGTCGGCATTATCCCGGCGAACATCACCGGCAAAGGCAAGATCGGTCTGGTCTCCAAGTCCGGTACCCTGACCTACCAGCTGATGTACGAACTGTCTGACATTGGTTTCACCACCGCTATTGGTATTGGTGGCGACCCCATCATCGGCACCACCCACATCGACGCTCTGGAAGCTTTCGAAGCTGACCCCGAGACCGAAGCAATCGTCATGATTGGTGAGATCGGTGGTGACGCTGAGGAGCGTGCTGCAGAGTACATCAAGGCAAACGTGACCAAGCCCGTCGTTGGTTACATTGCAGGCTTCACCGCTCCTGAGGGTAAGACCATGGGCCACGCAGGCGCTATTGTCTCCGGTTCCTCCGGTACCGCTCAGGCGAAGAAGGAAGCTCTGGAAGCAGCAGGCGTGAAGGTCGGTAAGACCCCCTCCGAGGCTGCAAACCTGATGCGCGAAATCTTCGCAGCGAAGTAAACAGCATAAAATTGCGGCAGATGCCGGTAGTCCATGAGGCTACCGGCATCTGCGCTTTTAACGCCCCTCTAGCGCTAGCAAATATTGCACTAGAAAGTAAGATTGTGCACATGGTGCCGCAAAAAGATGTAAGTATGACCAGAACCTTTGTATACTGGAGGGCGTTGAGCCTAGTCAGAATCATTTTCTGGGCGGCTCCAAGAAACACCACCACTCACAGGAGATCACCACACTCATGACCCAGCCCATCTCTCGCCGCACCATCGCCAAGGCAGGCGTCTGGTCTGCACCCGTCGTCGCAGCCTCCGCAGCAGTGCCCGCCTACGCAGCATCCAAGGAAACCCCCGGCGTACAGTACGGCGTGTACGTCAGCGTGCAGAACAACGGCGGCTACGTCGGCTACGCATCCTCCAACAACACCGGCACCATCAACCCGGCAACCCCCGAGGCACACTTCACCGCCTCCGGCACCCCCGACTCCGACATCAACTGGGACGACGCAACCTCCAAGCCCAAGAGCGCAACCTACGTCAACGGTGAAGGTAAGTTCACCCCCGTCACCAACTCCCAGACCGGCGCAAACGGCGCGTACATGTCCTCCAGCGGCTTCTGGTGGTCCGTACCGACCAAGGACACCGCAACCGGCACCGGCTACATCCCCGGCAGCAGCGTCACCCTCGCAGCTGGCGCAACCTTCGTGACCGAGGTTGAGTACACCGTCGCCGCCAGCGCACAGTCGCTCCTTAAGTTCGGTAAGATCAACGGCCAGGCATGGGCCCCCTCCGGTCGCAAGCTGACCGGTAAGACCACCGAACTGGTAGCCTCCGCAGGCCAGGCAAAGTACCTGTCCGTCGCACAGACCGCTGGCACCTGGACCGCAGAAGTACCGACCATCACCCAGAACTCCGACGGCACCTACACCTTCAAGGGTCGTATCGTCTACACCACCAGCAAGGCGTACACCATGAAGCAGTCCGGCACCAAGTACTACAGCCAGACTAACTTCATGCCGGCGCAGCTGCGCTTCCCGGCAAACGACGGCTGGGTTTCGTACAAGCAGACGTCCAGCGTGCAGGTCGCTAACCTGACCTACTCCGGCAACGGCGCGACCGGTTCTGAGAGCGTTTCCGGTCAGGCCACCACCGCGGAGATTCACCCGTAATAGGGCTCAGCCCGTAGTAGGGTAACCCCTTGCGCGGGGTCAGAGCGTATAGAAAACCCCCGGCGGATACACTGAATGTATCCACCGGGGGATTTCTGCATCTGTATAGTTCTCAAATGCTTGAAAACGAATTCCAGAGCGGCTATATACACTTGTTGAGAGCTTATTGGGGGGTGTTGTAACTAGCCGACCGTCGTGCCGAACGCCAGACCCAGCAGATAGGTCACGAACGCCGCACCAAAACCAATTAGAATCTGGCGAATACCGCGCTTGAGCGGGGAAGCACCTGAAAGCAGACCCACCACGCCGCCGGTGAAGCCCAGCGCCGCACCCACAAACAGCAGAGATAGCACCATCGCGAACACGCCCGAAAAACCGAAAATATAGGGCAGAATCGGAACCAATGCACCCGAAGCAAAGAACGCGAACGACGCTGCGGCGGCACCAATATCGGTACCCAAAGCCACGTTCTCCTCACGATCCTCACCCTCGCGGTGAGACAGCGACGGATCGCAGTCACAATCCATGTAGCCGAAACGCTCCATCGCACGGTGATGCGCTGCGTCCGGCTCCATACCGCGCGCACGGTAAATCAGCTCCAGCTCGTTCGAGTCCAAATCCAAATCGTGTGCAACACGCAGGGTCACCTGGGTCGGCTGGGATGCATCCAATAGCTCACGCTGAGAGCGCACCGACACGAACTCACCCGCCGCCATCGACAGCGCACCCGCCAGCAGACCCGCAATACCCGAGAGCAGAACCATCGAGCTGGATGCGCCCGAGGCGGTAATGCCCATAGTCAACGCCAGGTTCGACACCAAACCGTCGTTAGCGCCAAAGACTGCCGCACGGAAATTACCCGAAAGCTTCTCCCTGCCACTGGTCGCCAGGGCACGGATAATTTCCTCGTGAATCGCCTCGTCGGCCGCCATTTCCTCGGTGGCGTCCGGATCCTCAGCGTAGGGGGAGCGGGACTCGGCGCGCTGAGCCATCGCCAGAATGAATACCGAACCGAAGTTCTTCGCCAAGAACTGCAGCACCAGAGACTGCATGGACGGGCGCACGTGAACATCCGCGTGTTCGCCGAGCATGTCACGCCAATGCTGCTGGTGACGCTTCTCTGCCTCCGCCACCTGCAGCAGAATTTCGCGGTCGGTACCCTCGGCACGCTTCGCCAGGTAGCGATAGATGCGCGCCTCGGATTCCTCGTCGGCCAGGTAACGGCGCCAACGCTTAATCTGCGCCGGGGTCGGGTCGGTAACTGCCCGGTGGCGTGCCGGCTCGTTCTGGAGCATCTCGGTTTCAGCGCCGTGCTCGTAGGGTGCGTGCGTACTCATAAATCCCTTCCGCGGATGCGGTGCGTGCGGGGTGTCTGGCCCCGCGCGCGCTGATAATGCGTTCAAATCTGTGTTGGCCAGTGAACCACTGTAAAGCACTTGGAATCGGAAATCTAGGACGGCTCCACCGGGTGTTGAAGTTCGCCCCAACGTACTTTTGGGAGCCCCCGCGTCGAGGAATCTTTCCTGGTCGAAGCGCCGGAACGATGCGGTTGGTAGGCTACAGGAAAGAGGGGTAGATAGCGCGACGCGGGTGTGCAAACGGGCGGGCGTCCCCACACAGCGTGTGGGAACGCCCGCCCGAAGGTAAGCATCTATTCCGGCTATGGGCCGGGAGCGCTCAGCTGGCCGGTAGCGGCCGGGATGAATTTAGCGATTATCGCCAGCTTTACTCGGAGATCTCGCCTGCGCTGTTCTCCAGGAACGCGCGGATGAACCACTGGAACTTCTCCAGCTCGGCGGTCTGACCAATCAGCAGGTCCTCGGTGACGGGGTCGGACTCGCCAGCGAACGCAATCGCCTTGCGGTGGGCTTCAATCACGCGGGTGTACACGTCGTTCAGGGCGTGCAGGTGGTCGGCAACGCGTGCGCGGCCGACGGGGTAGTCCTCGACGGTGCGCTGTGCGACCAGTGCGCCAGCCAGGCCGTTGGGGGTTGCGCCCAGGGTTGCCATACGCTCTGCGATGGCGTCGACGAACTCGCGGACGGTGTCGACCTGGGGGTCAATCATTTCGTGAACGGCGATGAAGCCGGGGCCGGTCACGTTCCAGTGAGCGTGCTTCAGCAGCAGGTGCAGGTCGTTCAGGTCGTGCAGACGTGCCTGGAGAACCTCGGAAATGCCCTTGCCTTCTTCGAGGGTCAGGCCGGGTGCGGTGTAGTTTGCGAATGCCATGATGGTCTCCTTCATGTTGCTGTGATGCTTGCGGTTCGGTGGGGGTTGACGCCCCGCCGAATCGTTATTATGAGTAAACCATTTTAGGAGACCACTGTCAAGATTATTTTGAGTAATTCGTAATAAATCGTCACATGATGGGGTGTAGTGGAATCCTACTGGTTCACTAGCGCGCGAACCGCCTCCAGGGTCAGCTCCTCATGCTTGAGGCGCGCGGTGCCCAGCTCTGCCGGAACCTCCAGCTCGCCCGGTACAACAATGACGCGCATACCCGCCGCGGTCGCACTGCGCACGCCCGAAGGGGAATCCTCGAGAGCCACGCACTGAGTCGGGTCAACACCCAGACGTTCCGCCGCCAAAAGATAGGGCTGCGGGTCCGGCTTGGGGTTAGTGGTCTCATCGTTGCCAATAACCACCGAGAACGTGCCCACGGGTGCCGCATTCGCGGTGCGGCGAGCCACGGAGGTGGTCGCATTCGTGACGACTGCCGCCGGAATCTGCGCATCGTGAACCTCCAAGAGGAAACGCTCAATGCCGGGCAGAAATTCGACCGGCTGGTGTGCCAGGGCCTCGCGCACCTTTGCCACCAGTCGATCGTTAATCTCCTCGTCCGGCAGGTTCACGCCGCGCTCACGCAGGCGATCCAGGGTGAACTGCATGGATAGGCCCAGGCAGTCGAGGGTGTCCTGCTCAGTCCAGGTGCCGCCAAATTCTGCGGCGAGAGCAACCTTTGCGGCAGCCCATACGGGTTCAGTATCGACGAGGGTTCCGTCGTGGTCGAAGAGAATGGCGGCGGGGAAGGTGTTCGTAGTCGTCATGTCATTAAGCCTACCGGTTTATTTCTGGGGTGAGCGTAGGGTAACGTCCCCAATCGTCACCAAAAAATCTGTGCCTGCGTTCTGGGGGTTCTTGGCGATAGTGAGTAGCGCATCGGCGACGTCTTCACGGGCAATCGTGGGGATGCCCGGAGTTCGCTCGACGCTCGCCATATCAAATACCTTCACTCCGCCCTTACCGGGCTGATCGGTCAGCCTGCCCGGATGCGCACGCGAAATATACGGCTGATATTCGGCGACCAGGGCGTCCGCCTTAACCTTGTCGGTAAAAATGCCGCGCATGATGACCTTGCACACCAGGCGCATGGGGAGGGACGCGGTCCGTACCGTATTGCCGACACCGTAGGCACTCATCAGAACGCAATGCTTTACGCCTGCGCCCGTGACCGCCTGCATGATGAGCGGCAGGCGCTCCTGTAGGAACGTACCGTGAAGGAACTCTCGCACCGTGGCCTTCTGTCCCAGGGTGCTCACCATGACGTCCTGCCCGGCGGATGCTGCGGCGAGCCGTTCGGCATCGTCCAGGGTACCGGGGGTGATGGTGAGGTTCTGGTGTGCTCCCAGTAGTGTGTGCGCCTTATCGGGGTTGCGCACGTAGGCGGTGACGGTGTGCCCGCCCTCGAGGGCTTTGTGGGTGAAGAGGCGGCCGGTGCGGCCGGTTGCGCCTAGAACCAGTATTTTCATGTGGGGTCCCTAATCTTTAGCTGTTATGGGAACCTGCAAGCGCCCAATCCGGTCAGTATAGCAATGCGGCTTCGACTGGGGCTTTGACAGGGAGTTTTGGCGGGGGCTTTTGTTTGGGGGTCAGGGGGTGTGAGGTGGGGCGAAAAATACGAAAATTTTTTTGCAGGAGGCTTGCGAAACATAGTTGAGTGGAGTAGACTCAAGTTGTGTAATGCAGGGGCGCATAGGATAAGCCCCTCGAAACACGAAAGGAACATCATGGACAACAAGTTCACCACCAAGAGTCAAGAAGTCATCTCGGCGGCAAATACTAATGCTCAAACCGCCGGCAACCCCACTATTGAAACCGCACACATCCTCAAGGCCCTCATGGACCAGCGCGAAGGCGTCGCCGTAGCAGTCCTCAAGGCTGCAGGCCTGGATGTGGACGCTATCTCCGAGGCGGCATCCGCTGAAATCAAGAAGCTGCCGAAGGCATCCGGTGCCTCCGTGCAGAACGCCTCCCTCAGCCGTGCCGCGCTCTCCGCTCTGCAGGCGGCACAGACCCGCGCCCAGGGATTCGGAGATACCTACGTTTCTACCGAAATGATTCTGCTGGGCATTGCCAGCGGAACCGATAGCACCGCTGAAGCAATGCACAAGCTCGGCGCTACCGCAGAGCTCATCGCACAGACCATCCCCAACGTCCGAGGAGACCGCACCGTGGACACCCCCGACCCCGAGGGCACCTTCCAGGCTCTCGAAAAGTACGGCACCGACCTGACCGCCATTGCCCGCGCAGGCAAGCTTGACCCGGTCATCGGCCGCGACTCTGAGATTCGCCGCGTCGTGCAGGTGCTCTCCCGCCGAACCAAGAACAACCCCGTTCTGATTGGTGAGCCCGGCGTCGGTAAGACCGCCGTCGTGGAAGGCCTGGCACAGCGCATGGTTTCCGGCGACGTGCCCGAATCCCTGCGCGGCAAGACCCTCATCAGCCTGGACCTGGGCTCCATGGTTGCAGGCGCAAAGTACCGCGGTGAATTCGAGGAGCGCCTGAAGGCAGTCCTCGAAGAAATCAAGAAGTCCGAGGGCCAGATTGTGACCTTCATCGACGAGATTCACACCGTTGTCGGTGCTGGCGCATCCGAAGGCTCCATGGACGCAGGCAACATGCTCAAGCCCATGCTTGCTCGTGGCGAGTTGCGCCTGATTGGTGCCACCACCCTCGACGAGTACCGCGAGAACATCGAGAAGGACCCCGCCCTGGAGCGCCGCTTCCAGCAGGTGTACGTGGGCGAGCCCAGCGTAGATGACACCATCGGTATTCTGCGTGGCCTGAAGGAACGCTACGAGGCACACCACAAGGTGCAGATCGCTGACTCCGCGCTGGTTGCCGCTGCAACCCTGTCCAACCGTTACATTCCCTCCCGTCAGCTGCCTGACAAGGCAATTGACCTGATTGACGAGGCAGCATCCCGCCTGCGCATGGAAATTGACTCCGCACCGGAGGAAATCGACCAGTTGCGCCGCGCCGTGGACCGCCTCACCATGGAGGAACTGGCACTTGCCGACGAGACCGATCCCGCATCGGTTGAGCGTCTGGAAGCACTGCGCAAGGACATGGCTGACAAGAAGGAACAGCTCGATGCCCTCAACGCCCGTTGGGAAGCCGAGAAGGCTAGCCTGAACCGTGTGGGTGACATCAAGACCCAGATTGACGAGCTGCGTTCCCGCGCAGAGGTTGCACAGCGCGAGGGTAACCTTGCTGAGGCATCCCGCCTGCTCTACGGCGAGATTCCCGCAAAGCAGGCTGAGCTGGAAGAAGCACAGCGCGCCGAGGACACCGCCAAGAACGAGTCCATGGTCTCCGAAGAGGTCACCGCGGACGATATTGCCGAGGTGATTTCCTCCTGGACCGGTATTCCCGCAGGCCGCATGATGCAGGGTGAATCCGAGAAGCTGCTCGAAATGGAGAAGCGCATCGGTGCCCGCCTCATTGGCCAGGAAGCCGCAGTAGTCGCTGTCTCTGACGCTGTGCGCCGCGCCCGCGCCGGCATCTCCGACCCGAACCGCCCGATTGGTTCCTTCCTGTTCCTGGGCCCGACCGGTGTCGGTAAGACCGAGCTGGCTAAGGCACTGGCTGAGTTCCAGTTCGATGACGAGCGTGCCCTGGTACGCATCGACATGAGCGAGTACTCCGAGAAGCACACCGTGTCCCGCCTGGTCGGTGCCCCTCCCGGATACGTTGGCCACGAAGAGGGCGGTCAGCTGACCGAGGCTGTACGCCGTCGCCCCTACTCGGTGGTCCTGCTCGACGAGGTCGAGAAGGCACACCCCGAGGTCTTCGACATCCTGCTGCAGGTACTCGATGACGGCCGCCTGACCGACGGCCAGGGCCGCACCGTGGACTTCCGCAACGTCATCCTGATCCTGACCTCGAACCTCGGTTCACAGTACCTGGTCAACCAGGACCTGCCCTTCGAGGAGCGCTCCGAGAAGGCGCTGGAGGTTGTTCACCAGGCATTCCGCCCCGAGTTCCTCAACCGACTGGACGACATCATCATGTTCCAGCCCCTGTCGGCTGAGAACCTGGGCCAGATCGTGGGTCTGCAGATCAAGAGCATGGCTAAGCGTCTGGAGGACCGCCGCCTGACCCTGAACGTGACTGAGGCAGCCCTCGAGTGGTTGGGTAAGACCGGCTACGACCCGGCATTCGGTGCCCGCCCGCTGCGCCGCCTGGTTCAGCGCGAGATTGGCGACCGCCTGGCTCGCGGCATCCTCTCCGGCGCTATTCACGACGGTGACACCGTGACCGTGGATGTGAACCCGGACGTTGCCAGCGACGGCCTGTCGGTGACCTCCGAGCGTGAGCAGCAGGCTGAGAACTAAGCTCAATCGGCTGGCTGGGCGGACTTAGCCCGTGGCTGAGTTTGCACATTCGAAACCATACGAAATAGGCTGTGGGGTACCCTCGAAAGGGGTGCCCCACAGCCGTTTAACGCACTAGAACCGCGCTGACCGCACTAGTACACAGAGAATTGAGGAGAAGAATGGACCGCTGGACTGACCACCAGAACTTCGCCGCCGCCGGTGAGCAGCGCGAAGAAATCGCCTCCGTGCACCGTGCAGCAATCCGCTCGATTCAGCGCGTTGTCTCTGAGAACGCCACCCCGCACGACGAAGAATACGCCTCCGCGGGTATTGCCGAGCTACTCAAGGCGGGTAAGGTTCTCGTGCTCACCGGCGCGGGAGTAAGCACCGAATCCGGCATCCCCAACTACCGCGGACCCGGCGGTTCCCTGCACGACCACCGCCCCATGACCTACCAGGAATTCCGCTACGATGACGCCGCCCGCCAACGCTACTGGGCGCGCTCCTACGTGGGTTGGCGCCGCATGCGCCGCGCCGAACCGAACCGTGCCCACTATGCGCTCGCCGAGCTGGAGCAGCTGGGTGCCGTGAGCGGCGTGATTACGCAGAACGTGGATGGGCTGCACGCCCGTGCTGGAAGCTCCCGTCTGCTGGCGCTGCACGGCGACCTCTCTCGTATTGTGTGCCTGGACTGCGGGCAGGACGAGAGTCGCGAAAGCCTGGATACACGCCTGGATGCTGCGAACCTCGGCTACCTGGCGCGCCTTGAAGACGAAGAGCTGCGCGTGAACCCTGATGGCGATGTGGAGTTGGACGACCGCTATATCCGCGATTTTCAGATGGTGCCCTGCCTTGGCTGTG
Organism: Rothia sp. HMSC062H08; assembly: GCF_001810775.1. Taxonomy (NCBI): domain Bacteria; kingdom Bacillati; phylum Actinomycetota; class Actinomycetes; order Micrococcales; family Micrococcaceae; genus Rothia; species Rothia sp. HMSC062H08. The sequence goes on along the minus strand of NZ_KV802656.1, from coordinate 10,648 downwards.
GTTCGACCCGCCTCAAGCCGGATGTGGTGTACTTTGGTGAGTCCGTGCCCGCCGAACGTAAGGCACGCAAGGACGCCATGCTCGCTGAATGTTCGGCGCTGCTGGTGGTGGGCTCCTCGGTGGCGGTTATGAGCAGCTACAAGATTGTGTTGGAGGCTCTGCGTGCCGGCAAGCCGGTCGCTGTCATCAATGGCGGCCCCGGTCGTGCGGATGCGAAGGCTACCTACCTGTGGCGCAGCGGCGTGGGTGAGGCGCTGGAACTCATGCTCGACGCCGTTGACGTTTAAGGTTGCCGGAGTCGTTGCAGAGGTCTAGGCTGCGCTGTTTTCCAGTGAATGCTGTTTCTCTAGCGAATTTTGCCGCGCGTGCACTGACCTGTAGATGACCCGCTGTTAACTGCACGAAAGTGCTATTTTGTGTTGCAAGTCATTGCAAATAGCCCCTGGACAGGCGGATATACCCACCGTGCGGGGATAAAATGATGGGATGGACATTCGACACACTATCACTCGCTTCGGTGCCACCGCCCTGATCGGTTGCGGTCTGGCGGTCACCGCAATCCCCGCAACTTTCGCTCAGAACGGTGAAGAGTCCGTCACCTACGTCTACTCCGACAAGGCAACCTCCCACATTTCTGAGGTCTGGTACAAGGGCGAAACCCTGAAGATTACCGGCGAAGGCTTCCTGACCCAGGACGGCACCTCCGGCTCCACCATCGCCATCAAGCTGAACAAGGGCTCCGTCAAGATTGACGGCAAGGACTACCTGGAAGTTCAGGCTGATGAGAAGGGCAACTTCTCCGTTTCCATTCCCTGGCAGGACGACCTGGACGATCGCATCTCCGTGGACGTCTACCTGCTCTCCGGTTCCCTGAAGGACAACGACACCGCTCGCGGCGGCAAGGCAGCCACCGTGAAGATTGAGGCTCGCTCCGTTCAGGAAGCAACCCCCTCCGCTACCGCATCTGCGAGCGCTTCGGCAACCGCTTCCGTGGTGGCTACCCCCTCCGCATCTGTAACCCCCTCGGCTTCCGCGACTGCTTCGGCTACCGCAGCTGATGAGGTTGTTGCCTCCGTGGATGCAAAGATCAAGGACCGCGCCGATGAGAAGGCGTCCGCTACCGCTTCGGTGAGCCCCTCGGCTACCGCATCGGCTTCTGCTTCTGTGGTGGCGACCCCCTCCGCTTCGGCAACTGCTTCTGCGAGCGCATCGGCTTCGGCTTCTGCTTCGGCTGATCAGAATGTAGCCGTTGCGAACGAGGCGAAGGATCAGCTGGGTGATTCCACCTCCGCTACCGAGCAGGTGACCGCTTCGGCTGAGAGCACTCGCTTTGCGAACTGCGCAGAGGTTGCGGCTGCTGGCCTGGCGCCCATGCATAAGAGCCACCCGGACTTCCGCCAGAAGTTTGATAACGACGGTAACGGCCTGGGTTGCGAGGTCATTAACAGCGAGGTGACTGACGGTTCCTCCTCCAACAGCTCCTCGGGTTCTTCGTCCCGCAACTCTGGTGGTCTGGATAACCTGGGCGGCGGCTCCTCCTCTTCGAGCAGCTACACTTCGAGCCGCGCTCAGCGCTCTTCCCTGGCTAACACCGGTGCTTCGAATGCCTTCACTATTGCTGGTATGGGTCTGGTAGCTCTGGGTCTGGGTGTTGCTGGCGTGACCGCTGTGCGCAACCGCAAGAACTCCTAAAACTATTGCCGCCGCCCGGTGCGGTGCGTGAGAGTCCCCTCTCCTGAACGCTTTTGAATGTTCGGCGGAGGGGATTCTTGCGTTTAACGGGGTGGTTTTTGTTGGCGTGTTGTGTCGGTGGGATGGCGCATGTACTTGCTGGTTTCTTCAAGTCTCAATTGAGACTTTAGGGGTGCACGGCGGTGCAAAAGGTCTCTATGGTTCAACCATGCCTTCAATAAACCTTCAAGAAAACCCCGGTTTGTGAGTCAGGTCATGGCAAATTGGCGTCTTGGGAGCCGGTATCCCAAGCTTCGCTCGTTAGAATGGGGGGCATGAACATTCGAAACAACATCGCACGCATCGGTGCCACCGCTCTGATTGGCTGTGGCCTCATTGCTACTTCCGTTCCCGCAACCTTCGCTGTTGAAGGCGCGCCTCAGACTGTCTACACCTACGCAGACTCTGCACAGTTCATTGCCCCCGACACCTGGTATGAGGGTCAGGGCCTGAACATTGGTGGCGAGGGCTTCAAGACCGCTGACGGCACCTCCGGCTCCGTTCTGGCTCTGAAGCTGAACAAGGGCGCCGTTAAGATTAACGGCCAGGACTACCTGGAAATCCACGCTGATAGCGATGGTAACTTCTCCGCCACCATCCCCTGGCAGGAAGAGCTGCACGGCAGCGTTTCCGTTGACATTTACCTGCTGTCCGGCTCCCTGAAGGACGGCGACGTTCCCCGTGGCGGCAAGGCAGCTACCGTGACCATTAAGGTCGCAGAGCAGCCCACCCCCGAGCCCACTCTGGACCCGACTCCGGAACCCACCCAGGATCCGACCCCCGAGCCGTCCAAGGACGCAACTGCTGAGCCGACCACCGAGGCTCCCAAGCCTGCTGACGAGACCTCCGCACCCGCCGTTGAGGAGGCTAAGGAAACCAAGCCCGCTGAGGATCAGAAGCCTGCCGAAGAGCAGAAGTCTGATGAGCAGAAGTCTGAGCAGGGCTCCGACTCCTCCGCAAAGGATGAGAAGACCTACAAGTACCAGAACTGTGCTGACGTGTGGGCAGACCGTGGCGGCCCCATTTACAAGGGTGATCCCGAATTCCGTGAGAAGTTCGACGCTGACGGTGACAATAAGGGCTGTGACGAGGACCCCAACTATGAGAATAAGGCTGACTCTAAGGGCTCTTCTAACGGATCTGGAAAGTCTCGTTACCCGAACTGCGCTGATGTGTGGGCAGACCGTGGCGGCCCCATCTACAAGGGTGATCCCGACTTCCTGGAGAAGTTCGACGCCGACGGTGACGGTATTGGTTGCGAGTTGCGTCCCGACTACCAGAACTCCGACAGCGTTTCGCTGAGCTCCGGCTCCGGTGACAACCTGGGCTCCGGTTCCTCCAATGCATCCTCTAAGAGCTCTTCTTCCCTGGCTAAGACCGGTGCATCCGGTGCGATGACCGCTGCTGGTCTGGGTCTGATTGCTCTGGGTGCTGGTGGCGCGACCATCGTGGCAACCCGCATGCGCAAGAAGGCATAATAACGCCTAGTCGCTAAGTTTTTAGCTGCTTTTATGGGCTCCCTCCATATCGGAGGGAGCCCATTTTTTATGCCTTTTGATACCGCAGAAGATATAGAAAACGTAGTGGAGAGAGGAAAAAAAATAATAGCCTCTAGTGCATTTGACCAGCAGATTTACTAGAGACTTCTAACACTTATCTCTAAGTTAAGGGCAGCACAGGGTAAACACAGGCTTGCACGGGAATCTAGATACTACAAAGAACGCACAGCTTGGAGCTGAAGAACAGACAGCAAAGAGCATCGCGAACATCACGACACGATATCTGGAGCACCCAATGACTATTCTGACCATGGCGATTGCCGATGCCGTAGCCATCGCAGCTCTCTGCACCCTCTACATGGTGCGGCACCGCAACCGCGAACTGATGATTTCCTACGCGGTCATCAACGCCGGCATCTTCACCGTCTCGGTGGCGCTGGTATCCGCCGGATCGAACGCATCCGCTATGGGTATGGGCCTCTTCGGTGTCCTGTCGATTATCCGATTGCGTTCCACCGCCCTGAGCCAGCGCGAGGTGGGTTACTACTTCGTAGCCCTCTCGGTCGGCATGATCGCAGGTGTGAACATTAGCCCGGCGTACATCGCCTTCGGCCTCATGGCTACCCTGGTCGCCCTGATCGCGATTCTCGACTCGCGCAGCACCCCGGTCTCTACCGATCAGACTCAGGCCGTCACCGCCGATCGTGCGATCAGCGACGAGGAAGAGCTCAAGGCATACCTGAGTGCTCGCCTGGGTTACACCGTCACCTCGGCGAAGATCACCGAGCTGGACATGGTGAACAACCTGACCCGCGCCACCGTCACCTACCAACCCAAGGAAACCACCGAGGGCGGCACCCCCGCGGCAGTGGAGACAGCACCGGCTAACGCAGCACCGATTGCGGCTCAGTCTGTAGCCGCTCAGACGGTAGCATCGCAGGCTCCTGCAGCTTACCCGGCAGCACCTCAGGCTCCCACCGCCGAGGCGCACACCACCCTGGACACCCGGATGGTTCCGCTCCAGCGCACCCCGGTGGGCAAGTAAGACCAGCCGGTATAAAAGCCTCCGATTCACTCCAACTGCACAAACATCTCCAATACCCACGACACGCCGCCCCCCAGCGCACAGCACGCGGGGACGGCACCCCAGAAGGACGAAGACCCATGACTAACGCAGTCGCAAACATCATCCCCGCAGAGTGGAAGAGCATCAGCCTCGAAGCCATGAACGAGAAGGCAGCCATGCAGACCCGCGTGGACCGCAAGTACATTGTCGACGCAGAAACTGCCGCCAAGGTACTCTCCACGCTCGATGCAGACGCCTCCGTCATGGAAATCGATGGCCAGCGCGATTTCGCCTACGATTCGGTCTACTTCGACACCCCGCAGATGCAGAGCTACCACTCGGCAGCCTACAGCCGCGACGATACCTTCAAGATTCGTACCCGTAGCTACCTGGACTCGGAGCTGACCTTCCTGGAGGTCAAGACCGACGGTGAGCAGGATATGACCGTCAAGAAGCGTATCCCGTACACCTTCGAGAACCGCGATACGCTCACCGTGGAAGGTCACGAGTACATCACCGCAGCACTCGGCGATATCCTCGCCGGCCCCGTGCACAAGCTCGAGGCGGTCCTGACCACCGGCTACCGCCGTACCACGGTCTTCCTGCCGCAGAGCGAGAAGAACCCGGTCGCCTCCCGTATGACCGTAGATAACGCCCTGACCTGGACCCCCATGTCCGAGAACATCCTCATGGCGGGCGTGAACTACCGCAACTTCCACGGCAACCTGGTCGGCACCACCTACGGCCTGCCGAACGCGGTCATCATCGAAACCAAGTCCGGCGTGGAGCCCTCCGTGGCAGACCAGCACCTCTGGGATGCGGGCATCACCCCCGCGAAGATTTCCAAGTTTGCAACCGGTATGGCGGCGTTGAACCCGCAGCTGGCAAGCAACAAGTGGGAAGAAACCCTGAAGAACTGGATGCACCTGGAACCGGTTGAGGGCACCCGCCTGAACGTGGATGACATGACCGAAGAGGATTACCAGAAGCTGCTGACCGAGCGTTTCGCAGCCGCCTAAAATGGCAACCCGCTTAAAACAGCGACCTGCCTAAAACGGCAATCTGGGATGCGCGGGTAGGGTAGTGCACCTACCTTACCCGCACCCCCAGCCCCTCATCTATACCCCCCCGAACCAAGCACAACATCGGCTGTATTCGCCCCACACAGGCAATAACCGCTCTCACACATATTCACATTTCACATACGTCTTACCCCTGTGGCGCTGGCTCTACGCGAGTGGTCACCCAAACACAAAGGAAAACCCGTGAAAAAGAGCAATATGATTAAGAGCGCAACCTCCATTACCCTCCTGGCAGCCCTGGCGTTGACCGGCTGCTCGGCAACCTCGGCATCGAATGCCAGCGCTTCGAGTGCAATCAGTACCTCCGCTTCGAGCACTTCGGGCACCACGTCGAAGGTGGCAGACTCCTTCTCCACCGACGTGAAGAGCGGCGCGAAGCTCGCCGAGGACACCCACTACTCCGCAAAGGACGTCACCTGGGATTCCTCCAGCGAAGTTACTATCGATCTTTCTAACCCGACCGCGACCGACGGCGTGACCGTCAGCGACGGCGTCATCACCATCACCAAGGCGGGCAACTACAAACTCACCGGCACCTACGAGGGCCAGATCAAGGTTGAGGCAGCTGACAGCGACATGGTCCGCCTGATCCTGAACAACGCGACCATCACCAACTCCACCGGTGCAGCTATCAACGTTGTTGAGGCGGACGAGGTCGTCATCTACACCGCCTCGGGTACCACCAACACCGTCTCTGACGGCTCCTCTTACTCGGATACCGCCAGCGGTAGCCCCGATGCAGCTATCTACTCCAAGAGTGACCTGACCCTTGCCGGCGAGGGCACCCTGAAGGTTGAAGGTAAGTACGAAGAGGGTATCCACACCACGGACGGCCTGGTCATTGCCTCCGGCACCCTGGAAGTGAACGCGGCAAACACCGGCATCAAGGGTAAGGACTACGTCGATATCCTGGACGGCACCATCACCGTGACCGCAACCAAGGACGGTATCAAGGCAACTAACGACACCGACGGCAACCGCGGCTGGGTACGCCTGAGTGGCGGTACCGTGAACATCTCTGCAGGTGATGACGGTTTCAAGGCTGAGCGCGTGCTTGAAATCTCCGGCGGTACCCTGAACATTACCAAGGCGAACGAGGGTATTGAGGCGCAGTACATCAACATTCTGGACGGCACCGTGAACGTGACCAGCTCGGATGACGGTATCAACGCCTCGTACAGCACTACGACTACCACCGACTCGACCAGCACTGAGTTGGCTTCGACCTCCACCACGCAGACCAGCCAGACTGCGCAGAATACCCAGAGCGGCCAGGCTGCACAGGGTAACGCTGCACAGGGCGGTCAGGCACCGCAGGCTGGTCAGGCTCCCTCGGGCGGCCAGGCACCCTCCGGTGCCATGGGTCAGCCCCCGGCTGGCGGTGGCGCAGGCGGCGGCATGGGCGGTGGCGGCGGCACCTTCGAGGTCGTCGACGCAACCATCAACATCACCGGCGGTACTGTCACCGTGAACGCGAACGGCGACGGCATCGATTCCAACGGCACGGCAACCCTCTCGGGCGGCACCCTGGTCGTGAACGGCCCCTTCACCGGTGGTAACACCTCCCTGGACACCAACGGTGACCTGCTGCTCAACGGCACGACCGTGAGCGCGGCGAACTCCGGTGACATGTTCGAGGCGCCCGCAACCTCCTCCACCAGCGGCTACGTGAAGATTAGCAACGTATCGAACCTGAGCGCCGGCACCACCGTACAGGTGACCGACTCCTCCGGTACCGTGGTGGCGAACTACAAGGTGACGAACTCCAGCACCGCGTTGATCCTGGTCTCCAGCTCCAAGATCACCAAGGGCCAGAGCTACACCGTGTACACCACCACCGATAGCGTGGATGCCTCCAGCACCACCCTGGCTTCTAACGCCACCTCGCTCGGTTCTTTCACCGCAAGCTAGCGCCCCTTCACCGCAGGCTAAGCGGTGGGGGAGACCCCTCAAGCCCCGTGCCGGATGTCATGACCGGTACGGTACCCTCTCCGAACCCGGTCTTGTGAGTGAGCCGGTAGGGGAGGCACTCGCCCCGCATTGGATGTAGCGATACGTCCGGTGCGGGGCTCTGTGGTGTCTGGGGTAAAAGTCGCGGTGCAAAATAAAACGGTTGTTCCGGTGCGAAGAAGTGTCATGATACGCAAAATAGGTGCCGTTGAGCGAGACATTCAGGGCTGAAACAGGGTACTCTATAGTGTAGTAAAGACTGTTGAACGATCCGAGAGCGATGCGCCGCGCGTGCTGTTCGCCTTGGACAGGATGAAAGAGGGGGTCACGCCATGGGGCGCGGCCGTCAGAAGGCTAAAGCAACTAGGCAGGCTCGGGAGATGAAGTACTTCAGCCCCGAGACCGACTACAGCGCACTCGAGCGCGAGCTCAGCAGTGCGAAGAAAACGAAGTCCTCCGATTCGTCCCGCCGTCGCTATGACGACGAGGACGACTACTCGGCATACGCAGAAAAGTACGCGTCCTACGAGGATGAGGCATAAAGAATACGCGGAATGATTCGGTGCATATCGACCGAGCGTATTCGACAGATGATGAACCGGCTTGAGACCCCACACGGGGTGCTCAGCCGGTTTTTTCGTGCCCTTTTGGCGGGTGCGTGCAGGCGAGGTCGCGGTCAGTGCTGCGGGGAGTGGGGGAGCGGTGGCTAATGGAAGGAATACCTCGGCACCCACAGCCCAATCACATGTTTATACAAATATATGCATAGCAAGTTCTGATAATACGGCAGGAACACTCATAAAAAAGCTTTGGATGAATAACCATACATAGCTTCTGCACAGCTTAGTCATGCCTGGCACAGAGAATAGGCCGGCATTCTAGAGACATGAACAACGAACAGAACATGACTCAGAACATTGACCAGACCACCCAGACCGCGGCAGAACAAGCTAACGCAGCACAAACCGCCGCAGAGCAGAAGCTAGCCAAGAAGAAGCTCACCCGTCGAATCTTCATCGGCGGCGGCCTCGGCGCACTCGCAGTAGTCGGCGGCGGTGCAGGCTGGGCATACAACCGCTACCTGGCAGAGCACACTGAAATCGAAGACACCACCGCCTACGAGGCGGCAGCAGCTCAGGCAAACGCAAGCGCCTCCGGCTCCGCCACCGCAGATCCCACCGAACTGACCGGCGTGAAGGTCAACGGCCAGAGCCTCACCGCTAACGAAGGCTCAATCACCATCACCTCCAACACCACCGGCAGCGGCTCGGATGCGGTCGTCTCCTTCGTAGCAGACATCAAGCTCGACAACGCAACCCTGCTGCGAAGTGCCTTCGCCAACAACAAGTTCGGCCAGAACATCATCGACATCCCCTCGAACATTGCCTCCGAACACAACGGCATCTGGGCGATTAACGGCGACTACTACGGCTTCCGTACCACCGGCATCGTGATCCGAAACGGCGTCGTCTACCGTGACTCCGGCGCTCGCGAGGGTTTGGCCTTCTACCGCGACGGCTCCGTCAAGCTCTACGACGAAACCGCAACCAACGCCCAGACCCTCGTCAACGAGGGCGTGTGGAACACCCTCTCCTTCGGCCCCGCACTGGTCAAGGACTCCGCAATCGTCGACGGCATCGACAGCGTCGAAGTGGACACCAACTTCGGTAACCACTCCATCCAGGGCTACCAGCCGCGAACCGGTGTGGGCGTGCTCGGCACCAACCACCTGGTCTTCATCGTGGTCGACGGCCGCTCCACCAACTACTCGCGTGGCGTGACCATGCCCGAGTTCGCCCAGATGTTCAAGGACCTCGGCTGCGTGAGCGCCTACAACCTGGACGGTGGTGGCTCCTCCGCCATGGTCTTCAACAACAAGCTGGTCAACCGCCCGCAGGGTGGCACCAAGGAACGCGGCACCAGCGACATCCTCTACATTGCAGGGAGCGCATCGTGATTATCCTGATACCCGCCTATAAGCCGGACCAATCACTGGTCCGCCTTGCCCGGGCCCTGCGCGCACAGGACCCTGCCGTCGAAATCCTCGTGATTGACGACGGATCCGGCAGCGCCTACGCACCCATCTTTACCGAACTGCGCATCGACGGCGTGACCGTGCAGACCCACCCCGCCAACAGGGGCAAGGGTGCGGCACTGCGCACCGGCATCGCCTGGGCGAAAGCAAACCGCCCCGGCGAGGTCATCGTCACCGCCGACGCGGACGGCCAGCACCTACCTCGGGATATCTTCCGTGTGGGTGTGCGCACCGAAACCGCCGCGGCGGCAGGGCAGAGGAGCATCATCCTCGGCGTGCGTACCAAGCCCGACCCGAACGCCGGTGAAGAAGGTACTAGGGTGCCGCTGCGCTCCAAGATTGGCAACAGCGCAACCGTAGGCTTCTTCGCCTTGGCGACCGGAGCCCGCGTGGCAGACACCCAGACCGGTCTGCGCGGCTTTACCCCGCAGATCCTGGACTGGCTACTGCAGATTCCCGGCGATAAGTACGAGTACGAGTTCTCCATGCTGCTGCGCGCAACCCGCGCAGACGTGGACCTGGTACAGGTACCCATCGTGAAGGTCTACGAGCCGGGCAACCCGACCAGCCACTTTAGGCCCCTGCAGGACTCGGCGCTCATCTACGCACCGCTGCTCGCCTTCCTGGCCTCGTCTTTCCTGACCGGCTTCCTCGTGGATGCTATCGCCCTCTTCATCCTGGTGGGCTTGGGTGCTCCGCTCCTGGCAGCCGTAGTCGGTGCACGTATCATCTCGGCGCTGACGAACTTCACCGTCAACCGAATGCTCATGCACGACGGAGGCGCACGCCCCTCGGCATCCTCCTCGCTGGTGCGGTACGCCGTGCTGGCGGTGGGTATCCTCGCAGCCAATGCGGCTCTGATGGAAACCCTGACCGGCCTGGGAGTATCCCTGCTGGTTGCCAAGATCCTGACCGAGCTGATCCTCATTCCGGTCAGCTTCGCGGTCCAGCGCCACTGGGTTTTTCTACCCGCCCAGAGTCAGGAAAAGCCGCGAGAAAAGGCGGTGGCAACCAACGCGCCTTCGGGTCTGCGTGCGGTGAGCAGCTACGAGTCCGCTCGCATGGAGGCAGCCGGTATCCGTACCGGTGTGCGCGCCTCCCAGGTACGTCCCTAGCGCTTTCTACCTAGCGTCCAGCTCGCTAGGGGCGTACCCCAAGATTTCTCCCACCCGTCAGTCGTGAGGGTGGGTGGGAGAAGCAAGCTGCCGCATCAGATGCGGCAGCGTTCTGTTCACGAAAAGCCCCCGCTGAGAAAATGAACTGCCTCCCGTTTCTTGGACAACAA
>NZ_KV802655.1:1410-2133 GCF_001810775.1 Rothia sp. HMSC062H08 | reverse complement strand
GTTAGTGACTTTAATGCGGGTTAAAGACCCGCGGCGAAGACACTAACCTATTGAAAGTTCCCCCGGTCCTCCCTTATGAACGGCGAAGCCACATGTGTTTCGAGAAGCCACCAAAGAAGTGGCTTTTCGAAACACATGTGGCTTCTCAGCATAAGACCCACGGGGCTGATTTACATGTCGGGCCAGTCGCGGTGCAACGAATACTCCGTATCCCCATCACCATTATCGTTCAGGTGCCAACGCTGACCGGTACGAATATCGGCCTTGCGCAGACGCGGGTTCGGGTTATCCGGCTTGCCCATAGTCGGATCGTTCTTGCAGCCCCAGCGAGTGTCGTCGTAGCTGCAGTCACCTGCCACGCGTCCCACATCAACCCACCACACACGCACCAGCAACGGGTCACTGGTCGCCTGCGGGGTCACTTCCATCATCTGCCACGGGCCACCATCCACACGGAAACGAGCCGTGTAGTGCACGGTCGCATACGCGTGGAAGTTGCCAGAGCGCTGGTAGGCGTAACTCGTTGCGGTTTCACGCGGGCGTTCACGGGGATAGGTGGTCACGGGCTGACCTGCCGTGTAGTGGGTGTCTGTATCTCCGTTGCCGTACTCGATGACATAGGAGGAGGGCATGAGCTCAATTTCGACGTGTCCGGTGAGCATGTCTGCTTCGAGGCGGTAGGGGCCTCCGTCATCGACGTAGAAGTTGATCTGGTCGCCCTTG
>NZ_KV802655.1:0-1310 GCF_001810775.1 Rothia sp. HMSC062H08 | reverse complement strand
TTCTGCTCGGCCAGTGCCTGCGGGGTTGTTATAGGACTGATGCAGGGTCGGCTTACCCGGTTCTAGCGATTCTGCTGCGTGGCGGATTTCCTCCATGACTTCTTCGTAGGTCGGGCCGGTGGGACCTGGGCTGTCGGCACTGGTGAAGGTGCGGGTATTGTTCGGGATGCAACTAGCAGAGGAAGGGCTTCGGGGACTTCCGTGATCTACAGGAATGCCAGATTCAAGCGACATATTTGTGAACTTGAATGTTCCTATTCTTCCGTCTTTGGTTGTGCATGACATAATATTGGGATTTTCGTTGGCGTAGGTAACTTTTACGCCGTTTCCCTGATTTACCGTGGAATAAGTATATTGTTGCTGAATTTCCTGGTTGGCATTATCTGCACCTGTATTTTTCTCATCGTAACCATCTTGACTGCCTCGCGAAGTAGTTGTTTCAACTTCGATTTGGCAAACTTTAGCTGATGTGTCAGAACAAGGCGCAGTAATAACGTATGCATCAACGTTAGTGGTACCGCAAAATCCTAGAATGCAAGATAGAGAAAAAATCCCACTGCATTTTATTATTTTGTTCATTATTTTAGTCTTCTACCTGTTCGTAACCGATAATTTTCCATGAAGAGTCGGAGTACTTAAATTCAAATTTCCAGGTGTCATTATCCTTCTGGATATTTCGGTTTCGGTGCCATTCTCCGGTAGGCTCCACAAGAGTTATATAATTCCACTCGCGATATGCCTTCCAAAAATAGGTTTCCCCATCCTCAGACCACGGATTTCCATCAGCAACATAGTTGTCAATGCCATCAATAATCCACCCGCCGCGCTTATACAAGTCCTCAAAGCTCTTATATCCCTTAAGTTCACTTTCAAAATTACTGGAAATGTATTTTCGGGATTCCGTAAAATCGCCTACTTGAATTCCGTAATTAGTCCATTTCACCCAAGCATCCATCGTCTTACGGATACCTTCAATAGACTTCTCACGATAGCCCTCTTCAGGGGCGTTAGGCTTCGGCACGTTCTGAGCAGGGCCCTTGCCGTCCGCAGGGCGGTACTCGCCATCAGGCGCCTTCGAGCCGCCCGAGTAGCCTCGGACAGTAGAGGGGGTTGCTGAAGCTGATGCAGATTCAGATGCCGCAGCAGAAGTAGATGCCGATTCGCTTGGTGCGGCAGTTGCGGTGGCTGCCGCCTCGTTATTTGCCTGCTGGCCGCATGCCGCAAGCAGGGCCCCCAGGCCCGCAAGTGCGCCGCCGCCCAGCAAGGTACGGCGGTTGAAAATGGTCGAATCCATAGAAGATACGCTCCTA
>NZ_KV802654.1:0-2273 GCF_001810775.1 Rothia sp. HMSC062H08 | reverse complement strand
TCATCCGCACATGTGCGGATGAATGTGGGAACCCGATACCCTGAGGGCCGGATCGGCCGGCCCCGGGAGATCGGAGGACGGCATGTCCGGAAAGAAGAAGAGCGGCTCCGCAAGGGCGGTCCCGAGGGCCTACGGAAGGCTCACGAGGCACGAGCGGGACACGGTCCAGAGGATGCTGGAGCGCAGGGCGTCGTGCAGGGAGATCGCGAGGGAGCTGGGCAGGTCGCCCTCGACGGTGAGCGCCGAGGTGGCGTCGCACAGGTTCGTGACGGCGCCGAAGGCCAGGCGCGGCGAGCGCGTGGACGCCTCCGCCGACCTGTCGGCGGCCTGCCCGCGCCTGGCGGCGTGGCCGCGCTGCTGCAACGGGTGCGGCCGGTACCGCGCGATCGGCTGCAAGCGCCGCCCCCACGTCTTCTACGAGGCCCGGGCCGCGCAGCTGTGCGCCGACTCGGTCCTCGTCTCGTCCAGGCGCGGGATAGACGCCGACGAGCCCGCCGCGGCGGCCAGGCTGGAGGCGATAAGGGACTGCCTGCGCCGGGGGCTGTCGCCCGAGCAGATGGCGGCGCGCAACGGCGGCCCGGTGGACCTGTCGCCGTCGACCATCTACCGCTGGGTCTCGGCGGGCTACGACGGCATGACCAACATGGAGCTCAGGCGCAAGGTCGGCTACAGGCCGAGGAAGCGCGCCGCGGGCCGGGCGGCGACCCGCCACTCCGCCCGCAGGTCGCATGCCGCGTTCCTCGCCCTCGGGGAGGACGCGTGCGCCGCGGCCTGGGAGATGGACACCGTCGAGGGGGCCCGGGAGGACTCCGCCTGCCTGCTCACGCTGCTGCACCGCCCCAGCAGGCTCCAGCTCGCGCTGCCGCTGGAGGAGAAGACCGCCGGGTGCGTCGCGGACGCCCTGGAGGGCGTCCGGGCCATCCTCGGCGCCGACGGGACGCGCCGCGTGTTCCGCGCCGTCCTCACCGACAACGGCGCCGAGTTCTCCGACGAGGCGGCGATCGCGGCGCTGCTCGGCGAGGGGCCGGGCGAGACGAGGCTGTTCTACTGCGACCCCAGGCGCAGCGACCAGAAGGGCGCCTGCGAGCGCAACCACGTCGAGATCAGGAAGCTGCTGCCCAAGGGCGCCGGAATCAGGTTCGACCGGCTCGCCCCGGCCGACCTGGCGCTGGCCATGTCGCACGTGAACTCCGAGCCCCGCGGCGCGCTCGGCTTCGCGACGCCCGCGCGCGCCTTCAGGGCGATGCTCGGGGAGGACGCGGCGGCGCTGCTGGACGCCTACGGCGTGGAGGACGTGCCGCTCGGCGATCTCGACCTGACGCCGGGGCTCATCGAGAGGGCGCGCGCAGAGAGGGGCGATGCCCCGCTGGCCTAGCCTAGGAGAAAAACGGAATAGACGGACCGACCGTCCGGCTGAGTCTGGGAAGAGGTGCCGGGCGGCGGGCGGAGCATGGCCACCGGACCCATCGAAACACATCTCCACCATTCCTTCAACTGGGAAAATGCCGCCCCCGGGGCCCGGATAGGACCTCGGGGGCGTTCGGTTAACTGCGGGAGCGTGCCGTCAGCTCAATGTGTTCGGTTGGGATCGGAAATCAACCAGTGATCTTACTGAACATATGGCGCACCTTGTCCAGGCGGCTGTTTGGACGGCGGGGCTGGATGACTGGCTTGCCGACAGCGGCCTGATACCCTTTCAGTTCTGTAAGGCATACGCTCTGCCCGTTGGTGTAAAAGGCCAGATCAGTACGGTATGCCTGTATACAGCGGGCGGGAATCTCGCCAGTAAAGACAACTTCATCCTTTTTTACCTGGACCGTTTCGATGGTGGCACAGTATTTCGGTGCATCATGATAAGCCCTGGAAAGATATTCCCGGGGCGCATAGAGGGTGAAGGAGAGATAAGGTTCCAGCAGTTGCGTCCCTGATTCCTTCAATGCCTGTTCCAATACAATCGGGGCCAATGAGCGGAAGTCCGCCGGCGTGCTGACCGGACTGTAATAAAGCCCGTATTCAAAGCAAATCTTACAGTCCGTTACGTTCCAGCCGAACAAGCCCTGCTCCAGCCCGTAACGGATACCATCCCTGACAGCGTTTTGAAAACTCTGGTTCAAGTATCCCAGCGAAACCCGGCTCTCGTATTGTACACCGGAGCCAAGCGGGAGTGGTGTAACAGACAGTCCGATGGATGCCCAAAACGGGTTGGGCGGCACCTCGATATGGATGGTGTGGCTGGCTGCTTTGAGCGGCCGCTCCATATAAATGACGGTGGG
>NZ_KV802653.1:0-2038 GCF_001810775.1 Rothia sp. HMSC062H08 | reverse complement strand
GGTGTCGGTGGAGGACTTTGAGAAGTATCGCGAGTCCTGTGCTGATAGGGGCGTGAACGGCTGGCTGAATCGTAATGCGGATGCTATTCAGACCGCGTTAACGGTTGTAGGTGTGGTTGCATCTGTTGCTGGTCTAATTGTCGCAGGACCGGTAGCTCTTATCGTTGCAGGAGTTGTTGCTGGCGCTTCGCTTGCGGCAGCTTCCTCAATCTCAAGTAACCGAGATGAGAATGGCCGTGTGAACTGGGGACGTGTTGGAATTGATGCGGCAATTGGTGGAGCTTTTGGCGCTATCGGCGGTGGTATTGCAGGACAGGGTCGTAATATGATGGTTGCCTTGGGTCGCACCAAAGCCGTTGGTGCTCTAGAACAAGCTATCACCGGTGGATGGTCGAAGGGTGCGAAGGTATTCGCGACCAG
Source organism: Rothia sp. HMSC062H08 (assembly GCF_001810775.1). Taxonomy (NCBI): domain Bacteria; kingdom Bacillati; phylum Actinomycetota; class Actinomycetes; order Micrococcales; family Micrococcaceae; genus Rothia; species Rothia sp. HMSC062H08. Next base: position 1,618 of record NZ_KV802653.1, on the reverse strand, counting down.
GGCGAGCGTGCATGCAATTCCCGAGGTTGTAGCCAACTTTGTGGGCGGTTTTGAGAACCTTGCCCATGATGCTGTGAATGGCAAGATTGGTGATAAGGGGCAGTATTCTATTCGCGAGCATGTGGTTTCTACCGTCAGCGGTGGCATCTTTGGAGGTTTGTCCAATGCTGCTCCCCGTGCACTTGCTGGTTCGTTAGCCAAAAAGGCATCTCCAACCCTCATTTCGACGATGGAAAAAACATATCAAAAAACATATGATAGTGCGCGAAAAGTAAAGAATAAGATAAGCCCTTATGTTCAAAAGATAAATAATGAAAAGATTACTAATGCATTTGATTTTACCTCTGAAAAAGTGAGCAGCTTGATTAAAAAGACTAAGGTTGATAAGCCGCGTCCTGTAATTAAGCGTGCTTTTGATACCTTAACTCCCGCTGTTTTGAAGACTAGCCAGGATCTCATTGAGACCTGGGGAAAAAAGGGAGAAATAGGTCTAACCGATATAATTTGGAGCGGCGCTAATGGTCTCAAAGAAGGTAAATCAGGGTGGAGTAAATATCATGAGAGGCCTTCAATTAAAGACCCGCGCACCATTGCACAGCTTGGCATGAGTCATGATACGAGTTTGTCTCGAATTACATATGTTCGTAACCCGGAGAAAAATCATGCCCTGCTGGAGAAGAAAGAGAAGGAGTTGGATAAAATTATGCTTGATATAGGACGTGATAACGTTGTTTCAAGGGGAAAGGATGAGTTGAAAGATATGGCCTCTTATATTAAAGATCATCGAGAAGAAGTAGTTAATAACTCGGATAAATCTTTTTCCGAATTGATAGTTGATTACCAAAACTCTAAGGGTGAGAAGTAGGTATATAATGAATAGATTTATAGCTGAAACTGTAACTAATGGTTCGATTGGTTTAGTGCGACCCAAAGGCTATATTCCTCTGGGACAACGACAGAAAAAGCCGCTACTGGCTGTACTAGCTGCAGATTCTTTCGTGCTGCTGGTGTGCATTTTACTGCCTCTAACTTTTCCCGCTGAGAGTCCTGTCGATTATATTCCTGCATTTATTTTCATGAATATTATCGGTTCGTTCTTCTGGTTCTTAGCTATTCACACTAATTCCTTCTACGTCCAGCAGAATGAGACTTCCGTGAAATGGCGGAATTGGCGGTTCAAGACCCGTGAGTTTGACTACAGCAGCATCACGAGAATCCATATGCAAGCTAATGGTAAAGGCGGTTACTTCGTGATTAGTAGCAGTCAGATGGGTAAGCGTCGCCTGGCTTTTAGCCCGGTCTTCTTTGACGCTACCTACATCTACCACATGATTCTCTTCCGTGAGCGTTACGGTGTTTGGCCTCCTAAATATGTGCCGGAGCTCTTCGTAGAGTTTGGTGACTATGAGGAGATGGATACCCTTATCAAAATCCTCTGCTACTCCCGCAAATATGAGATTGGTTCGCTTGTCGGCAGGGATGGGTACCTGCCGATCCCGGAGCACCTGCAGCGCATCCTTGATGCCTCATCTAAATAACGTTATTCAGATGTAGTACCGCATAGAGAAAGCCCTTGGGCTGAGAGATGATGAACTGCCTCCCGTTTCTTGGACAACAA
>NZ_KV802652.1:0-1613 GCF_001810775.1 Rothia sp. HMSC062H08 | reverse complement strand
CTCGAAGGATCACACGGTGACCGCACCCATATCAAACGGGCCGACCACCCACGGTTACACCACTATGCGGGACGCTACTTACTATGATATACTGCTATTATCCTGATTTGAGGAGTCTACCAAATATGCGGCAAGGTATTCTTAAATAAAATTTGATAATGGGCGCAAAAATGATTGCCCCTTGCAGGGGCTTAGTTTTTGTACCCAATTTAAGAATACTTTTGCCTTTTTAGTAAATATCGTGACGGACAGCGGCTCATGTAAGCCGTCATACTTCTGTTTGTCCGAAGTCATGATCCCCAGCGGTAAAAGTATTAGCCGCTGGGGATTTTTGCGCCCATTTGGGCCTTGTATGGAGGATAGACATGAACATTATCAATATCGGGATTCTTGCCCATGTAGACGCTGGAAAGACAACCTTGACGGAGAGCCTGCTATATGCCAGCGGAGCCATTTCAGAACCGGGGAGCGTCGAAAAAGGGACAACGAGGACGGACACCATGCTTTTGGAGCGGCAGCGTGGGATTACCATTCAAGCGGCAGTCACTTCCTTCCAGTGGCACAGATGTAAAGTCAACATTGTGGATACGCCCGGCCACATGGATTTTTTGGCGGAGGTGTACCGCTCTTTGGCTGTTTTAGATGGGGCCATCTTGGTGATCTCCGCTAAAGATGGTGTGCAGGCCCAGACCCGTATTCTGTTCCATGCCCTGCGGAAAATGGACATTCCCACCGTTATCTTTATCAATAAGATCGACCAGGCTGGCGTTGATTTGCAGGGCGTGTATCAGTCTGTTCGGGATAAGCTCTCCGCCGATATTATCATCAAGCAGACGGTGTCGCTGTCCCCGGAAATAGTCCTGGAGGAAAATACCGACATAGAAGCATGGGATGCGGTCATCGAAAATAACGATGAATTATTGGAAAAGTATATCGCAGGAGAACCAATCAGCCGGGAAGAACTTGCGCAGGAGGAACAGCGGCGGGTTCAAGACGCCTCCCTGTTCCCGGTCTATCATGGCAGCGCCAAAAAGGGCCTTGGCATTCAACCGTTGATGGATGCGGTGACAGGGCTGTTCCAACCGATTGGGGAACAGGGGAGCGACGCCCTATGCGGCAGCGTTTTCAAGGTGGAGTATACAGATTGTGGCCAGCGGCTCATCTATTTGCGGCTATACAGCGGAACGCTGCGCCTGCGGGATACGGTGGCTCTGGCTGGGAGAGAAAAGCTGAAAATCACAGAGATGCGTATTCCATCCAAAGGGGAAATTGTTCGGACAGACACCGCTTATCCGGGTGAAATTGTTATCCTTCCCAGCGACAGCGTGAGGTTAAACGATGTATTAGGGGACCCAACCCGGCTCCCTCGTAAAAGGTGGCGTGAGGACCCCCTCCCCATGCTGCGGACGTCGATTGCGCCGAAAACGGCAGCGCAAAGAGAACGGCTGCTGGACGCTCTTACGCAACTTGCGGATACTGACCCGCTTTTGCGCTGCGAGGTGGATTCCATCACCCATGAGATCATTCTTTCTTTTTTGGGCCGGGTGCAGTTGGAGGTTGTTTCCGCTTTGCTGTCGGAAAAATACAAGCTTGAAACAGTGGTAAAGGAACCC
>NZ_KV802651.1:361237-387647 GCF_001810775.1 Rothia sp. HMSC062H08 | reverse complement strand
CTCGAAGGATCACACGGTGACCGCACCCATCACAAGCAACGGGCCGATCACCACACGGTTACACCACTATGCGGGACGCTACTCTTTCACCGCTTAGTTACCGCCTGTTTGAGGCTAAGCGGTATATCGAAAACGTTGGTATATCAGTCAAAACATGGTGTGTTGCCGCCTCTACCGCCTAATTTCTAAAAAGTGTACACGCGAGTGTTCATCTTCCTACATATGCGTGTGTATATATAAAAGTTTTCGGTTTTAGGCGGTGAAGGCGGTAAAGGGTTGGGATTCGGTTGAGATACGAGGGAAAATGCTATACCGCTTTTGCATTTTCAGGCGGTAAACAGCCGGTATCAACGCCGATTAGGCGGTGAAAATCCTCCTCTGCAACCTCCCTCCCACGAGATCATGCACGAGCGAAGATAGTCATACGCCCCGAAGGGGCGTTGGATGATAGTCCTCGATGTTGGGTGATAGTCCCCCCTCCCCCCACCTCGACGACGGGCCTGAGTTTGGCTGAAAGGTAGGGAATAACATAGGGATTCGGTCTCGTCAGGGCAAAACAAAACCCGGTATCTCAGCGACTTTTCGTTGAGATACCGGGTTTTTCTGGTTGCGGGGACAGGATTTGAACCTGCGACCTCCGGGTTATGAGCCCGGCGAGCTACCGAACTGCTCCACCCCGCGGCGACTCATACAACTATACAGACCCCAAACCGGGCATGCAAGCCAAAAACGCGATTTGTAACCAAGCACACAAAAATAGGGGCTGTTGGGTAGAAAGCAGTTGGGTAGAAAGCAGTTGGGTAGGAATAGGGGCTACGGGGCAGTGCCAGGGGTAGAACATACAGGAACGGGGTGGAAGCGATACACTTCCACCCCGTTCCGTCAGAGACCGCTAGAGGTAGTCAGTAGGAGCCGTATCCAGTGCAGGCCCCGGTTCTAGAGCGAGGACGCTAGACCCGTGGACATCCGATCCGTGAGCATCCGGTATGCGCTACTCCCCCGCCGCCTCAGGCATCCTAGTGAGAAGTCGAAAGGCTCGCGCTGGGCTTAGCGCTAGCCGCTGCGCTCGGAGCCGCCGAGGCGCTGGGCGCTGCCGATGCAGAAGCCTTAGCGGACGCCGTGCTCTGCGCCTCCTCAGCCTCCAGAGCCTTCTTCACGGCTGCTTCCAGACGCTTCTGAGCCTCACCGTAGGCAGCCCAGTCGCCCTTCTTCATCGCCGCATCAGCATCGGTCATCGCCTTCGAGGCATCCGTCAGAGCCTGCTTCAGCTCCGAAGACTGCGAAGCCGAAGAACCTCCGGTCGAAGCACCCGAAGAACCAGAGGAGCCGGAGGCAGAAGCCGAGGGGCTAGCCGCCGAACCGTCCAGCTTCGCGCCCGAGGAGCCGCCGAACACCTGGTTCAGCGCCTCCTCCAGAGTCGGAGCGAAACCGACCTTATCGCCGAAGCTCACCAGCACACGCTGCAGACGCGGGTACTTAGCGTCACCGCTCGACTGCACGTACACCGGCTGAACGTACAGCATGCCGCCGCCCACCGGCAGAGTCAGCATATTGCCGTTAATAACCTCAGACGAACCGCGGCGCAGCAGGTTCAGCTGGTTCGACACCTCAGCATCAGAGTTGAAAATGTTCTGAGCCTGACCCGGACCAGGAACCACCGAAGAACGCGGCAACTCCAGCAGACGCAACTTGCCGTAATCGGGGCTACGCTCGCCGTCCTTACCGGTACCGGCATCACCATTAGCCGCCAGGAAGCCGTACATCACGTTACGAGAGTTCGAATCGCTCTGCTGAGGAATGAACGTGGTCGTCAACGAGAAGTGCGCACGAGAATCACCAGGCATCTGCAGGGACAGGTAGTAGGGCGAAATCGGCTGGTTACGATCATTAGTCGGGTCGTTCGGAATCGACCAGACATCGTCACCGGCGTAGAAGCTATTCGCGTTCGTCACGTGGTACTTATTCAGCATGGTGCGCTGAATATTGAACATGTCAGTCGGGTAACGCACGTGGCTCATCAGCGAAGCGTTCATCTCACGGTAGCTCTTCACCGTGCCAGGGAAAACACCCTGCCATGCCTTCAGCACCGGATCCTCCTCATCCCACGCGTACAGGGTCACCGAACCGTCATACGCGTCCACCGTAGCCTTCACCGAATTACGGATGTAATTCACCGAGTTAGAACGCTGAGCACCCGCAGCGGTTGCCGCGTCCTGGGAGCTACCCTGCGCGTAGGGGAACTGATCGCTCGTGGTGTATGCATCCACGATCCACTGCACGCGGTTATTCACAATCGCCGGGTACGGCTTAGAATCCACGCTCAGGTACGGCGCCACCTTACGCACACGGTCCAGCGGGTTGCGTTCATACAGAATCTGCGAACCCTCACGCACCGCATCCGACAGCAGAATGTCAGAGGACTGGAACTTAATCGCGTAGGACAGACGAGCCAGCAGCGAATCAACGCGAGGACCACCGTAACCGGCAAAAGTGTACTTCGCATCGGAGGCGTTGGTTTCCTCAGCAGAAAGCGGACGGTCCAGCTCCAGGGTGTCGCCCTTACCGCCCACAATCGAATACTCCGGCGAGCTCATACCAAAGTAAATACGCGGCTCATAATCCTCGCTCAGGGTACCGGTTGCCTTAATGCCGGACTGCAAGAACTTCGGGTTACCCGCAGAATCAACCTGGTTACCGTACGCGGCAATCACACCGTAACCGTGGGTGTACACCACGTGGCGGTTATACCAAGAATCGCCGCTGGTCTGCGCCGGGTTCAGCTCACGAGCCGCCAGCACCGTATCCTGCGTGGTGTTACCCACCGCATAGCGGTCCACCGACAGCTGCGAATCAAAACGGTAGTACGGGCGGAACTGCTGCATCTGAGCAAACGCCGAGGACACAACATTCGGATCCAACAGACGGATATTCGCAATAGTCGCGCTCGAAGAGCTCAACGCACCGGCACGGGTATCAATCGTCGCGTCATACGGAGTGGTCTCAATCTTGTCCAGACCGTACGCGTAACGGGTCGCATCAATATTGCGCTGAATGAACTTCGACTGAGCGCCCTGCTCATTCGGAACCACCTGGAAACGCTGAACAACCCACGGGTACAGGCCGCCAGCAACCACGGCAACAATCACCAGCATCGCGGTGCTAATCAGCGGCAGACGCCAACGATTCATCGAAGCAGCCACCACAAACATGATCGCCACCAGCAGAGCAGAAATCGCCAAAATAGCGTTCACCGGGATTGACGAGTTCACATCCGTGTACATCGCGCCAGCCCAACGGCCCACCTGCTGCTGAGTCGACGAATAGCGGTCCAACCAGAAGCTCACCGCACGAGTCAGCAAAAACACAGCCACCACAATCGCAGCGTGACGGCGGAATGCCGACGTGGTACTCACGCCACCGGGCTGCACCTTAATACCGCCGTAGAAGTAGTGCATGAACAGGCCCGCGAGCGCCGACAGCACCACAGCGGAAGTCACCAGAGTCACCACCATACGGAAGAACGGCAACGCAAACAGGAAGAAACCGTAATCCAGACCAAACTCCGGGTCAGTCTTACCGAAGGACTGCTGATTGAAGAACAGCGCGACGGTGCTCCACTGAGTCATCGTCGCCGAAGCAATGAACAGACCCAACAGCAGCGGAACCACAATCAGCAGAACCTTACGCGCCTTATCCACGCTCTCGTGGTAGCGGCGCATGCTCTCCTCAGCACGCTGCTGACCAAACACATCACGCAGCATCTGCTCGGCAGCATCCGTGCCGCTCGTCGGCACGCTCTGATTCGGGTTCGGCGCCTCCTGCGGCTCCTTCTCGGACGCCGGCGCCACATCAGCATGACGGACCGCGTAGGACATCGAAGCCCACAGCGGCACAGAAATCACCACGGCAGCCACCACAAACACGGCTGCCTTCAACAAAATCTGGGTAGTGAACACGGTGCTATAACCCAGCTGATCAAACCACAGCCAGTCCGTGTACACCTGGGACGCACCCACAAAAGCAGCAATGAGCACCGCCACCACAGCAATCGTCGCCCTCAGGGGGCTACGACGCTTAGGCGTTGACTTCTTCGGCTTGGGATGCGCGGTGTTATTGGTCGACTCAGACACAATTCCTCGCTCATCATACGTTCAGAGAAAATAACTGCCTTTAAGTATCTCAGAGGTAACGCAGAAGGGCAGAACCTCGTAGAAGCTCGGGGCGAAATATGACCGGTTGAGAGGTTTTGGGGCGCGAAATGCTGAGATGAGAGGTGCTGGCGAGGATTACGGAGACGCAGACGAGGACAGAGAATAGGGCACAGAACAGCCCCGGTACCGTAAAGTACCGGGGCTGACTTCTACGCTATACGGGTGAGAACCTTGCGGAGAAAAACGTTATGTTAGGAACCGCAGCGGGGCAGGGAATCATCCGGGGTGCCAGACTTAATTGCCTCGACCGTCTTCACCGCCTCATCCAGGGTCGACACCGGCACAACCACCATCGTGCCGCGCACCTGACCGGCGTGATAGTAGTTGAACAGGTCGGGGTCCTGCGCCTGCATCTTCACAATCGAATCGCAGTTCTCCTTAGGCGCCAAGAAATAACGCGCACCGTAACGGCCCGTCGCCAAAATCTTGTACTTAATGCCGCCAATTGCGCCGACCTTACCGTTCGCATCAATCGTGCCGGTACCCGAAATGTAGCTGCGGTACGGGTCGCCTCCGGCATCCTCATCGGCGAGCAAAGTACCCTCGCTCAGCTTATCGACCGTGCCCAGCGCCAGCATCAGACCCGCGCTCGGGCCGCCCACACCGTCCAGGTTGTACTGCACGTGTGCCGGCAGGTCATAGCTCTGCTTCAAACCCGCGCCCAGAATCCAGCGGCTATCGTCACTGGAACGAACCGGGGTCAGCTTGAATGTCTGCTGCTTGCCGCCACGTTCCACGGTCACATCAATCGGCGAGCCGTTCGAGGCGTTTACCGCCTTCGGAACATCGGTAAGGGTCTCAATCTGCTTCTCCCCCACCTTCACGATGCGGTCATCAGCCTTCAGCGCGCTCGCCGCCGGGGAACCCTCCACCGTGGAAAGCACCTGAACCTTCTCAGTTACCGCCATCTTCAGCTGGCGCATCGCCGCGACCTTCGCCTGAGTCTGCGAATCAGCCATCTGCGCGCCGGTCGCCGCCGTCGCCTGCTCATGGCTCACGTGCGGGTACAGGGCATCGGTCGGCACCACGAGGCTGCGGTTACCGTCAAACGCCAACCAGCCGTAGAACGCCTCCGCGCCGGACAGCTCCGTGTACGGGCCGCCCGAAACCGACACCGTGGTCATGTTCATCTTGCCGAACGTCTTATAGCTGGGCGCGCCAGAAACCTCAATGACGTCCTTCTCCTGGTACGTTCCGAGCACATCAAAGAGCGGGCCGGGGCCCTCCTTCACATAGGAACTGGGCAGAACAAAAGCACCAGCCAGCAGGGCGCACGTCGCCACAGCGCTCACCGAACGCAAGTTCACGCGGCGCGGCGCAAAACGCGAACGGCGCCTAGCCGCCTTCTCATTACTCTTCACGCTCGCGGAGGCGGCGTTCGGCTGTTGCTCAGCATCGGGGGTGGACTTAGTCATGGTTTCTACAGTACCGGATAAACCAGCTTTTCAACACGCGCGCGGGCACCGTCACCCCGCTAAAAATAGAGCAACCAGGAGGCGTTTACTCTCTTGCCCCCGCTCTTGCCCCCGCCGCGCTTTGTCAGCACCCGACGGTGACAGCGGCACGAAAAAGCTCCCAAAACCCGATCCCAAAGACAAGCTTGTGTGCCCTTAGCTGATTAAGCCGCCTCCACAGCAATGGCACGGGAAATTCTCAGCAAAAATCGGTAGGCTGGACAGCGAGCGGGCCAGCTGCGCCCACCCCCGGATTACGAAAGGCTTCACATGTCTGAGAACCCCACCGGCGGCGCCTCCAACGAGCGCGACCCCCTCGAAGAATTCATTAAGAAGATGCAGGAGCAGGGCTTCGACCCCTCCGCAGGGGCAACCGGCCAGGGCGGTAAGGGCGCCTCCTCCAACGCGCAGAACCCCTTTGGCGCGCTCTTCGGCGAAGGCGGCCAGAACCCCTTCGGCATCAGCATCGACCCCGAAGACCTGAAGAACATGGGCATGAGCTTCGACCCCGCCATGATGCAGAGCATGTTCGCGCAGGTACAGGCAATGTTCTCCGGCGCGGGCGCATCCGACAGCCCCAGCGGTGTGAACTGGGACAACGTGAAGAACCAGACCCGCCAGATGCTCGCGTCCATGGGTGAAGACCCCTCTGTACCCGAAAACCTCAAGCGTGCCGTAGAAGACGCGGCGAACCTCGCCGACCTCTGGCTGGATGCGGTGACCACCATTGAACGACACAACCACCCGGTGCAGGCATGGTCCAAGGCCGAGTGGGTTGAGCATTCCTTCGACTCCTGGCGCGAAATGGTCGAGCCGGTCGCAGCCGAAGTCACCCAGTCCATGGTCATGCCCGGCGCACCCGAAGACGTGCCCGAAGAGATCTCGCAGATTCTCAACAGCGGCTTCTTGAACAACATTGGTTCCGTGATTTTTGGTGCGCAGATGGCGCAGGCACTCGCGCAGCTCGCCGGTGAGGTGTACTCCTCCACCGACGTGGGCTTCCCCCTCGCGCCCGGCTCCTCCGCGCTGCTGCCCAACGGCTACCAGCAGCTCGCCGACAGCATCGAGGTGCCCCCGCAGGAGGTCCTGCTCTACCTTGCTGTGCGTGAATCCGCGCTGATCCGTCTGCACAAGGCAAACCCCTGGTTGCGCGAAGACCTGGTTCAGCTCGTGGCGCGCTACGCCCGCGGCATTCGCGTGGACATGAACCGCATGCAGGACGCCGCATCCCAGGTGGACATGAGCAACCCCGACGCCGTACAGGAAGCATTCGAAGGCGGCATGTTCAGTCCCCAGCGCACCGAAGACCAGGAACTGGCGGTACAGCGCCTGGAGGGTCTGCTCGCCCTCATCGAAGGCTGGGTATCCGTCGTAACCGAGGACGCGACCCGCAACCTACCCAAGGCACCGCAGCTGACCGAAATCATGGCGCGCCGCCGCATCGACGGCGGCCCCAGCGAGCAGGTCTTCGAGAACCTGGTCGGCCTGGAACTGCGCCCGCGCCTGGTGCGTGAGGCACAGCAGTTCTGGCGCTGGTACGAAAACGCCCACGGCATTGAGGCACGCGACGGCCTCTGGGACACCCCGGAGACCCTGCCCACCCCCGCCGAGCTGGAAGACTTCACCGCATACGATGCACGCATGAACGAAATCAGCCTGGACGACGTGGACTTCGACTCGGAGCTGCAGAAGCTGCTGGACGGCGGCTTCGGCGACGCGCCCGAAGAGAAGTAGAGCTGAGCGAAGTAAAGCTGAGCGGCGAAAGTAAATAGCTGACACCTCGAGCGGGGGTGGCTTGTGAATGTACAAGCCACCCCCGCTCGAGTGTTTCGGTTGGTTTTTGATTCTTTGATTTTCGGGAAGCGCGTTAGCCGGCTGGATTTTAGCTGGCAGGATTTTAGCCGGCGCTGTTTTCGCCGCGCTCGCCCCGTTCACCTTCAACACGCGAGCGCCCCAGCGCGTACCCCTCCAGGTATGCCTGCGCCCGCAGCAGCTGCGGGTAGCGCGCTTCCAGGGCACGGAACGCCGCCGAATGATTCGGCTGCAGCAGGTGGCAGAGCTCGTGGTGAATCACCGAATCCAGCACGTACTCGGGTACGCCCTGTAGCTCCGAGGAGATGCGGATCTGCGTGTTCGCGTAGGTTGCCGAGCCCCAGCGCTGACGTTGGTTGCTCACCCAGCGAATCGACAGCTTCTCGAGCCTGCCCGAGGCAACCAGCTCCGGCAGGTGCTTCTGCGCCAGATGCAGGGCACGGGAGTGCAGATACTCGTCCGTGACCGTCAGCTGCGTGGCACGCTCACGGCGGGCGGCACGACGCTGAATGCGCGGCAACAGGCGGGCAATATGCTCGTCAATCTCTTCACTCGTGCTCGCGGCGGGAATGAGCAGGCGGTAGGCGGGGTTGCCGTGCTCGTCCACACCGTCACGCTGCATGCTGATGGTGCGGGTGCGGCGCGCCGAGCGGACCAGCTCAATCTGCGGGCGGTCCTCGGTGGCGGGCAGAATCTCACGCTTAAAACGCTGAGCCATAATCTCCTCTTCCCTTCGACGAACGGCGGGGCTGCATGGCACGGGGCTGAGTCGAGCGAGCCTGGCTATACGAGGAGCCGGCGCTCTCAGCCCTGCGGCGGCGCTTCGCCGGATCAATATCATCCAGGAAACGCGAACGCTTACGCTGACCGCGACCGCCCACGGTGCGGGTCATCGTCCAGGTTAGCCACAGGTACTTGCGGGCGCGCGTAATGCCCACGTACAGCAGGCGGCGCTCCTCATCCACCTCGTCCGGGGTGGTCGCAAAAGTGATGGGCATGAGGCCCTCGTTCAGGCCGCACAGGAACACGGCATCCCACTCCAGGCCCTTAGCCGCGTGCAGGGAGGCGAGGGTGACGCCGTTGACCTGCGGTGCGTCGTTGAATTCGCTACGGTGGTTCAGGGTCGCCACCACCTCGTGCATGGTCAAAGGTAGCGGCTCGGGCACACCCGGGCGCGGGTTCGCGCGGTGCTCCTGAAGCTGCTCTTGGCGGTGCTGCGCCATCATGTCCACCATGTGCACCAGGGCGGCGAGGGACTCCCACTTCTGGCGGGTGGCGCCTCCCGAAAGGGGGCCTTCCTCCTTATAGCCGAGGCCGCCGAGCACGTCGCGGGTGTAGCGGGTGACGTCCTCGGTACCGTCCGTGGACTTCGCCGAACCGCGCAGGGCAAGCATCGCCTGCTTGACCTCGGGACGCTCAAAGAAACGCTCCGCGCCGCGCAGCTGGTACGGAATGTGGGCGGCAGCCAGCGCAGACTCAATCGCCGCCGACTGCGCGTTCGTGCGGAACAGCACCGCAATCTCCGAAGGCGGCACGCCGTCCTTCTCAATCAGGTCGCGGATGTCCTCGGCAATGCCGGTGGCCTCCTGCTCATCGTCGGCATAGCCGAACCACTCCACATCCACGCCGGGGCCACGCTGAGACATCAGCTCCAGCGGCGGCGCCCACGAATGCGGGCTCGAATCCGGATGCGGACGACGCGCCGCCAACAGGCGGTTCGCCAACTCCACCACCTGCGAATGGGAACGGTAGTCGCGGGTCAGCTTCACCGTGTGCGCGCCACGGTACCGGCGCGCAAAATCCAGCAGGTAACGGCTGGTCGCACCGGTAAAAGAGTAAATCGTCTGGGAGGCGTCGCCCACCACGCAAATATCGTCGCGGCCGCCCAGCCACACATCCAACAGACGCTGCTGCAACGGGGACACGTCCTGGTACTCGTCCACCACAAAATGGCGGTACTGGTTGCGGACGGTCGCCGCGAGCTTCTCGTCCTCCTCCAGCATGGCGATGGTCAGCAGCAGCACGTCCTCAAAATCGATGAGGTTACGTTCATCCTTCAAATCCTCATACGCCTGGAAAATACGCTGCATATTCTGCGGGGTAACCGCCGAGGGCAGCTGCTTCTCACTCAGACGCTGCATGATGGTGTCCGGGGTGAGCAGCTGAACCTTCGCCCACTCAATCAGCGACGCCAAATCACGCAGCAGGGAACGGTCCGTGCTGATGCGCAGACGGTTCGCCGCCTCCGTAATGAGCGCTGCCTTATTCTGCACGATAGACGGGAACGTACCGCCCACCACCTGCGGCCAGAAATACGCCAGCTGACGCAGCGCCGCCGAGTGGAAGGTACGCGCCTGCACGCCGTGCGCACCCAGCTGGTGCAGGCGGGTACGCATCTCCTCCGCCGCGCGCAGGGTGAAGGTCAGGGCGAGTACGCGCGGGCCCTGGTAGCGACCGATCGCAATACCGTAGGCGATGCGGTGCGTAATCGCGCGGGTCTTACCGGTACCGGCACCCGCCAGCACGCGCATGGGGCCGTCCAGCTCGGTGGCGACCGCACGCTGATCCGGGTCAAGCCCGGCAAGGATATCGTCTGCGGAGATCATATGCTGAGGCTGCTGAGGTGTGGCGGTCATAATGCTCCATCAGTAAGGCGGGCGGTGCGGGCAGGCGGCATGCGCTCGCGCGGGCATACGGGCATGTGTGTATGCGGGTGCGCGAGGCGGTGATAGCCGGTCTTCCATTGTATTCTCCCAGACTGTGTTCCCCAGACCCGCCGCGGCTTCTTGGCTACTGCTTTCATTCAGGGCGTGAGGAACCCGCCTCTTGTGGAATGGGCAAATAGAAGCTCAACGGGCTACGCAGGCGAGCACGTTTAGGCTTGTCCACGAGTATCTTCACCACTTGGCATAAAGATTCCAAAAACTACTAAACGGCACACATTGGTTTGGTAACCTTAACCCGTGACTTTATCTCCCCTTCAGCTAGCAGCCATTGTCTCCGCCGGAGTGCCCGGGATTTACCCCGTCGGCGCCGAACCGGTCCGCGAAGACAGCGACGACTTCGACTCGGCAATCATCGCCGACTCCACCGGTCGCCGCTGGCGAGTGCGCGCCCCGCGCCGCCCCGACGCCAGCATGCGTCTGGAAGCTGAACACCTCATCCTGCAGTCGTTCAGCCCCGGCCTGCGCGCCCGACTGCCCTTCGCCGTACCCACCGTCGCCGGCACCGTACCCTACGCGGGCGGCAATGTGTTCGTGTACACGCACATCCCCGGCACCATCTACGACGTGGACCAGCTCGCTGAGCTGAGCCGCCGCGAAGTTGCGGCAAACCGCCCCTCCCTGGCATCCATCATCGCCAAGGACATTGCGACCCTGCACGTGATGCCCGAAGACATTATTTACGAAGCCGACCTGCCCTCCTACTCTTCGGAGCAGATTCGTCTGCGCAAGAACGCCGAGCTCGAGCGTGCCGCCGCAACCGGCAAGGTGCCCGCCGACCTACTCGCACACTGGCGTACCGTGCTCTCCCCCGGACCCATGTGGCAGTTCCGCCCGCGCGTGGTCCACGGTGACATGGGGGCCGAGAACCTCGTACTGCACGTCACGCCCTCGACGGCGCGCATCGTGGAGGTCACCGGCTGGTCCGATGTGCACGTGGGCGACCCCGCGCAGGACTTCGCCTGGCTGTACTCCTGCCAGGACATCGACTTCACCGACGAGGCAATCGAGGTGTACCGCCAGCAGATGCCTCAGCTGCCCGACGCCTACCTGGCGCAGCGCGCGAACTTCTACGCGGAGTTCGCGATCGCCCAGTGGCTCACCCACACCGTGGAGGTTGGCGACCGCGACGGCGCAACCCACGCGGTGTCCATGCTCCTGGACATTCAGGACGACCTGCGCGCCTCCGGCGAACTGCTCGGACAGGAGGAGGTCGGCCCGCTAGTCGGCCCCACCGAGTAGGTATTGGGTCGGGTAGCTGTTAGGTTGCTACTTACCGCATAGGTTTTCGGTTCAGCTAGATTTTCAGTTCAGCCCCGCAGTACTGCGCTGCGGGGCTGAACTGTACCTACTGGGTTGTATATCCGCTGACTCGCGCCCGGTGAAACCTGCTCTCCTGACTGTCTGTCAAACCGACGGGATGATGCCTATAAGGGCTAGTGGAGGGGCTTTAGTGGGCTTTTTGCCGAAATTTCTTTAAGTGTTTCCCCTCACCTTTTGAGCACCAGTTTTGCATTTTTGTGCATGAATGACTCAGATTAAGGCTGAGACTTGAAGGTGCGCTAAAGGCGCCATTCACAATATTTCCCGGGTGCTAATACGCCACAAACCCACATGAACCAACTTTTGACCTCGGGAGTCCACAGAGTCTCAACTTCACCTTGAACTATGCTCAAAATAGTGCATTTTAGGGTAAAAACTTACCCTGTAGATTTTTTCAAAAACTCCTGGAATACTTTTGCTGTGCCGCGAGAATACCAGCGGACACACTCCCCATAGCGCACTGACCAGCGCTGATATCGTGGCAGCGATAAATTGGGGAGACAGATTGGACGGGACCCTGACCGGTCATGTCAGACCCGAGCCGGATTCATGCACCGCGCAACCAATCACCGATGGCAGAAATCTATAGAGTTACTTTCGAGGTTGTGTTTGAGAGTAAAGACGCACGCAAACCCCACGGGGCGCCGGCGGCGCGAGTGAGGCCGCGAGAGCGGCAGTCGTTCGGCGCGATTCTTTCCCGGAGCGTGCGAGGGCACGAAGTACCTCTATAGTTCTTCAGCGGCTGAGGACGCCTCATCACCCTAATGCAGTGGGGTGAAGAGGCGTTCTCTGCCATTAACCGCAGAAGTCCACGCAGAAAAGCAGCTCACGAGGCGCAATGCCTCCGTGAGCTGCTTTTCTGTATTCGGTTATTGGCTCAAGCTAACGCGCGAGCGCCGCCCGCCCGGCGCTGGGAGATTCGCTGTTGAGATCCGCTACCTAGCCCTTGCGCGCCTCGCGGATCACCTTCGCCAGCTGCGCCTCCGAGGGCAGGCCGCCGCGGATCTGGTGATCCCACACCTCCGCAACACCCTTGCCGCCCAGGTACACGAACACGGTGCTGATACGCTCCGGGTCCACGCCCATAATGCGGGAGAACGCGATGCGGTACAGGCCCAGCTGGAAGCGTCGAGACTGCATGGTCGACATCTTCGGGCGGGAACCGCTCTTCCAATCCACCAGCACCCAGCGTTCGCCGCCCTCGTCCTCGGTGCGGAACACCGCGTCGATACGGCCGCGCAGGCTTACGCCCTCGATGTGGGTTTCGACCGGGTATTCGACCGCCCAGATGCGGTCCTTCCACTCGTCGCTGCCCCACTCACTGTTGGCGAAGCGCTCCCAGAGGCGCTGAACGGAGGCGTCCAGTTCGCTCTCGGATTCCTCGAAGTCGTCCTCGAAGGTGAACTCGTCCTGTTCCTGCTGGTCAGCAGGATCTGCAGGCTCAGCGGGCGCGGCGGAGGCGGAGGCAGCAGCAGAAGCAGGCAGGTCAACGCCCACCGTGTCCTCCGCGTCGGGTGCCTCCAGCGGGTCGGCGCTCGGCGCCACCCCGAAGTGCTCCTCAATTAGCGCGTGCACCGCCGTACCAATCGTTGCCGCGCGCGAGGGACGCTGCGGCACCGGGCGCATCAGCTGATGCACCGTGCCCTGCGGGTCCTCGCTTAGGCGAATGAACGTGGATGCGGACAGGTGCCCTGGCAGCTGCTCGCTCAGCACCGGGTCGGTCTGGCCCATCATGAGCAGTAGCAGGTCGGCTTCGCGTTCCCAGTCCACCGCCTGCTGGCGCAGGGATTCAGGAATGGCGGACTCGCCGTGTACAGCGAGTACGGCGGGTGCAGGGTGGTTTGCGCTCTCCCCCGCTACATCCCCGCTCTGGTGCAGGTCATCCTCCCCCGCGCCGACAGCGAGCTCCACCGCCAGGGCGGCACGCTCCACCGCCTCACGACGGCTCGAGGAGTTAATCGCAATCTCACGTTGCAGGTTCTCGTGCTGGCCGCGGCGCAGCATCGCCTCCGTGCCCTGCGTCAGGGCATCATCAGATGCCCAACGCCAAATCACGGGGCGCTCCAGCGGGTCAAAAGGCCACATGGCGGTCAGCACCGCACCCAGGTTCGGGTTCCTGTCCTCGTAGTTCTTCTGCGCGAACTGGCCGCGCACCTCAATCGGCAGCGCCGCCGCCACCGTGGGCGAGTAACCGGGCTCGAGTGGCTGCGTTTCACGCCATTTCTCGCGCTCGGTGGCCTCAACAATCCACTCGGGCACGGGCAGGTTCAGGCGGGAGCAATTCTCCGCCACCGTGCGGGCGCGGGTATGAGGAGCCGCCAGCTGCCAATCCCGCGCGAGGGCGGGAGCCATCGCCTCCACCAACGCCCAGGCGTAGCGTTGCACCTGCTCGACGTAGGTTGCCTGGGCGGCCGCGCGCGCCTCCGCCTGCTCGGGGGTGAGCTCGTCGGTGTCTAGGGGGTAGCGTTCCAGCTCCTCCAGCAGTGCCGCCTCATCGGGTACGGGCGGCAGGTGCGCGGGGTCCACGACCGTGCCGTGCACCAGGGTGACCGGCTCGGTCAGGCGGTACTTCGACTCAGCCAGCTGCTCAGCCCAGCAACGCACATGGTTCAGGTGCACCTTTTTGCGCTTGTCGGCGGGGTTCGGCATCGTGTAGGACAGGCCCATGCCCACCAGCTGAGGTGCCGCCCAGGGCGCATCCATCGTCTCCGGGAGGCGCACAGAGGGCGCATCTACCGTGGGGGTGCCCATGTCAAAGAGCGACTTGAAAAGCATCTCCATCAGCTCCTCCCAGAAGGGCTGCACCGGCTGGGGTGTTGCGGCGGCGCTCTTCCACCGGTAGGCGCTCAACGCCAGCAGGTTACGGGCACGGGTCATCGCCACGTACATGAGGCGGCGGTCCTCCATGCCGGCGTGCTCGGCGGCATCGTCCTTATGCTCGGCCAGGTAGTCTTCCAGGTCCTTCGCCTTCTCGAAGGCGGTAATCTCCTCCGGGGTTTCAAGGATCGACGGAAGGTACTCGCGGTCGCCACGCAGCGGCCAGGGCAGAGCCGTGCTAGCCGACACCTGCCACAGGTTCGGGGTCTGCCCGCCGGTCGCGCTACCGCACAGGCCGGGCAGAAGCACATGATCCCATTCCAGGCCCTTCGCGGCGTGCATGGTCATCAGCTGCACCGCGTTCGGGTCAGGCTCCACGGCGCCCAGCGCCAGGCCCTTCTCCTCATCATCGGCGCGCTCAAGCCACGCGAGGAAGCCCATCACGTAGCTCACACCGCCCGAAGACAGCAGGAAGCGGCGCGCGCCCGGGTCGCCCTCCTCCGCGCTCACGCCGTCAGAGCCGGCGTAAATCATCGCGTTAATACGCGGCGCAGACACTCCGTAGGCGGCGGCCACCTCATGGAAAGCGTCCAGGTTCGCGCGCGAACCCAGCGGGTCGGTACCCGGGCGGACCGCCAGCTCAATATCCAGTAGCATGGTCCGCTCAATCTCGTACAGCAGCGTGCCCAAATCCTCGCTCAAACCGGCACGCAACACGCGCATCTGCTCAGCAAAAGCACGCAGACGCTCCAGCGCAGCCGGGGAGAAACGGCGGCCGCGGTACTGCTCACCGTAGAGGGGTTCGCCGTCCGCGCCGTCCTGCGGCAGGTTCTCCACCGCCTCAATTAGGGAGGCGTAGCCTGAGGAGTCCTCCACCGCGCCCTTGAGGGTTTCGTCCAGGCGTTCCTGGGCGGCACGCAGGTGCTCCGCCTGCAGGTTGATAGCAGCTGCATCGTCGGCGTCTTCAGCCTCGGCGAGCATACGCAACGCCATCTGCTCGCGCAGGGCACGCTCACGCTCACGCACCAGCGACTGCGCCCAATCACCCAGCGCCAACATATCCGCCGCGCCCAAACGCCAACGCGCACCCGTCAGCAGGCGCGCCAGGGCATCCGAACGGTTCGGATCAGCCAGCACACGTAGCGCCGACACCAAATCCACAACCTCCGGCTGGGAAAGCAAACCGCCCAAACCCACCTGCTGCACCGGAATACCCAGGCGCTCGCACTCCACACGAATCGGGTCCAGCTGACCGTGCACACGCGCCAACACCGCAATCTCGGGCATCTTCAGACGCGGACGCACCGAACCATCACCGGAACGATGCGCCGCGTAGGCGCGCTCATACTCGCGCACCGCCTGCGCACGCATCGCCGCAATACGCTCGGCAATAGCCACAGCCTCCTCGCGGTCAGAATCGTGGTACGTCAAATCAACGCGCCCCACCATGCCCGCGGCAGCCTGCTCAAAAGCGGGTGAACCAGGCTCCCCCACCAGGGCGCAGCGCGGGCGCAGGTCAGGAACCTGAGCGGCGGTAATATCGCCGTCGGCGGCACGCACCCACTCGGGAACCTCCTTCAGCTTTTCCGCCACGTGGTTCGCCGCGTTCAGCACCGAAATGTCGTTACGCCACGCAATGGACAGGAACAGCGGTTGCACATGCTCGGTCGGGAAATGACGGTAGAAGCTGAACATCTGACCGTCCGAAGCACCACGGAAACCGTAAATCGACTGCTTCGGGTCACCCACAGCCATCACCGGATGCGCCGGAATACCCGCCGCCTCATCAGCACCGTAAATCGAGGAGAACAAGCTCATCTGCGCGTGCGAAGTGTCCTGGAACTCGTCCAGCAGAACCACCTTGAAGCGGGCACGCTCACCCTCACGGATCGCCGGGTCAGCCTCCGCAATACGGGCGGCAAAACGCATCAGGTCACCAAAATCCAGCACCTGCATGCGCGCCTTCACGCGGGCGTAGCTCATCGCCATGCGCGCGTACACTCGGCGGTTCCGCAGCAGACGCTGAACCTTCAGAATGTCCTTCTCAGTCTTCGTCTCACGGCGAGGCTCGGGCACCGCCGCATACGCCGCCAACTGCTCGGTGCAGAAGTCAATAACCTGTTGCGGCTCCACCAGGTGCTCCGCGCACTCGTCAGAAAGCTGCAGCATCTGGTTAATCATGGTCGCCGCAGAGACCGGCACGCCGTCCTTATCGAGGGGAAGCTCCCCCTCCCAGTACTGCACAATCTGCGCGGCAAGCTGCCACTTCTGCGCATCGCCAAGCATCTGTGCGTCCTGCTCCACGCCCAAGCGCAGACCGTACTCCTTGACGAGGTTATTCGCGTAGGAGTGGTAGGTGAGCACGGTCGGGTCAGCGATACCTTCGCGCAGCTCCTCATCGGTCGGGGCGACGCGACGGCTACGGCGCAGCGTGTTCAGGCCGGCACGCATACGGCTGCGCAACTCGGTTGCCGCCTTGCGGGTAAAGGTCACGCCAAGCACCTCTTCAGGGCGCACAAAGCCGTTATCGACCAGCCAAATCACGCGGTCAACCATGGTCGCGGTCTTACCCGAACCGGCGCCCGCAATGACGAGGGTTGGGGCGGGGCCCGCCTCAATCATGCGGACCTGCTCGGGGGTCGGCTTCTTACCGTCGGCGCCGTTGAGCATCTCGGCAATATCGAGGGCGCTGCGGTAGTCGGCAGGCTTCAGCGCGGGGTCGTTCGCGGCGGCTTCAGCAGAGAAGAGCACGCCGTTGGGCAGCTGCCAGCTATTGTGCTCGCACCACTGGGCGGGGGTGAGCATGCCGGTGCCAGAACCGGGGTGAGCGCCGGGGGTAGTAACGCCCGGGTTAGTAGCGCCCAGCATATCAGCGCCATATGCGCCAGAGTCAGTCATGATTCCTCTTCCTCATGGATCATTCTCATGGGAGGTTCGGTGTGAGTGATATCGAAAGTAAACGTAGGGTACGCGGCTACTAGGGCTGCGTCACCTGACGGCCGCGCGTACAAATCGGGCAGATCTCCGGCAGACGGCACCCATAGCCGCCCTCACGGTGACGAGCCTGCACCTGCGAGCCAGCAATCAGCTCCGCCGCGTGCTGCACCAGCTCAGCCGCCCACGAATCGTGCTCCGTCAGAGCCAGCTGAACCTGCAGGCGAGTCTTACTCTCGTCGTTCACGCCCGAGGCGCCCAACTGCACGAGCGCCGCGCCTGCGGAATGACCCGTATAGCCGGTGTAC
The DNA here is from genome assembly GCF_001810775.1 of Rothia sp. HMSC062H08. Lineage (NCBI taxonomy): Bacteria > Bacillati > Actinomycetota > Actinomycetes > Micrococcales > Micrococcaceae > Rothia > Rothia sp. HMSC062H08. Next base: position 370,065 of record NZ_KV802651.1, on the reverse strand, counting down.
TCCAGCTCCTGGGGGCGGGCATCCGGTAGCGGCTCGCCCGCCTCCAAGGCGGCGGCTTCGGCGCGGTAGCGCTCCTCCAGCTGCTCACCCGCACCAGCCTCCACCGCGATCTGGTAGGCGGCAAGCTGCGGATGCGTCTCCATCTCCGAGCCGGTCGGCTTAGACTTACCGGTTTTCAGGTCAACAATGGCGTAGCGGCGGGTTCCGTCCTCCGCCGGGGCGGTACCCTCGAGGCGGTCCACACGACCGGTGAGCAGCGCATCCAGCTCGCCAACCTCACCGGCGGGGTCGAAGGGCACGGGCACACGCACCGCGAAGGAGCCTTCAACACCGAGGTTCTGCCAGCCGGCATCCCCCATGTGCTGACGGTAGTAGTAGCTCAGGCGCAGAATCATGCGCTTGGCGCGCTCGTAGAGGGCGTAGGATTCCCAGGGCACGCGCTCGCGGTACTCTTCGTCGGTCTCGTCCTCCTTGCGGGCGGGCACGCCGAGGGAGCTAATGCGCTCGTCGAGGGCGGTTTGGAGCTCTTCGAGGGTGCCGGTCGGGTACTCCTCGGCGATGGCGTGAACGAGCGTGCCGAGGGAGCGGGACAGGTCGGTTTGGGCTTCCGCGCGGGCGGCGGAAACCAGCCAATCCAGCGGGGAGCTGTGGATGGTTTCCAGGCGCGAGGGCGAGAGCGTGATGGTGCGGCGGCCAGGGTTTTCGGCCTGTTCTTCGCCGTGTTCTTCACCGTGGTTTTCGTCCAGCTCAGCGTGGTCTGCCGGGCGGTGCGCAAAGAGCAGCTCCGTGCTGGAAAGCGGCAGCAGGCCCCACCACTCGTCGGGTGCGGCGCCGGGTGCCTGGGCGTTCGCCAGACGCGCCAGAGTGCGGGAGGCGGCATCGAGTCGGTACGCGGAACCCTCCGGGGTGAGCGCCTCTTCCTCCGGTGCGTTGTGCATCGGTGCACCGTCCTGAGCGTCTTCGGCGCGCATCGCGTTCATCGATTCCTCAACGAGGGTGCGGCGAAGCTCCGCCACCAGGGAACGCAGGGTCGCGGGGCGGCGCACGCGGGTAATGGGCACGTCCGTGGAGTCACCGACCGCATCAGTGGGCAGCACGAAGTCGAAGAACTCGCCGGGCGCCTGATCGTCGTTGCGTACGGCGGTGAGCACGAGGCGGGTGCTAGCTCGGGTGGCGGCGACGGCGAACATGCGCAGCTCGTCGTGGCGGGTGTCGCGCACGCGTTCGGGGTAGCTGCGGATGCGCGCGGGCAGCACCTGTTCTTCCCCTGCCTGTTGCTGTGCGCGCTGGCGGATGCGTGCATCGCACAGGTCCACAAGGTCGCCGGTGCTCAGCAGGGAGCCGCGCACGGTGGTGTTGGGCCAGGTTCCTTCCTGCAGACCGCATACATATACGGTGCGCCAGGACTGACCGGCGGCGAGTGCGGGGGTGAGAATCTCGACCGCGTCTTGGCGGACGCCGCGGGCGGCGAGGGTGTCCATGGGCAGGTCCTGCGCGTCGATGAAGTCGAGGAACTGCTCGGCACCGGCGCCGCGCATCTGCTCGTCAAAGCGGTCGGCGGCTTCGAAGAGGCCGATCATGGCGTCGAGGTTTCGGTGGGCTGCGTCGGCGTCGGGGCCTGCGCCGCGCGACTGGGCGACCCAGGTTTTTTCGAGGCCGCTGGCTTCCCAGAGCGCCCAGAGCACTTCGGTGCTGGTGGATTCGGGCCGGGCGAGTGCTTTACGTCCGGCGGAGAGCACGGCTGCGATGCGGTGCACGGCGCGTCCTACGCCCTCTTCGGGGAGGGTTTCGGGGTGTAGCAGGGCGCCGAGGAGCAGGTCGTCGCTGGGGCGGTGGCCACCGCTTTGCAGTTCGATGGATCGTAGTTGCTGGCGGAGTCGTCGCACGTCCATGCTGGATGCGCCACCGAGTCGGGAGGTGAGCAGGGTGATGGCGCTCTGCGCGCCGCCGAGGGGGTTGGCGCGGCTTTCTTCGGCGATGACGTCATCGAGGCTTCGGCGCATGAGTTCTTCAGCTTCGGTTGCGCTGAGGGCCTCGTAGCCGCCACGCTCCCCCGACTCCACACCTTCTGCAGCGGGCATGTGCACGGCGGGGTTCAGTGCCTTCTCGCCGCGCTTGCGGGCGTAGACGAGCAGGCTGAGCGCGTCGAGGAAGGGGCGTACGGCGGGCTCGTCGCGCACCGGCACGAGCGCCGCGGAGGTACGCGAGGGAATACCGTTCGAGGAGAGCACGCGGCGGATGCGCGCCACGTCCGCGCTGCTACGCACGATGATGGCGGACTCGCGGTAGGGGTGGTTGCCGTAGATGCGTTCTTCGAGCAGCATTTGGGCGATGAGGTTCGCCTCGTCCTGAGAGCTGGAAAGCGCATACTTATACACGCCAGCGGGTGCGGTGCGGTAGTGCGCGGGGTCGAGGATTTTGCCGTCGGCACCCAGGTGCAGCAGCGGTTCGTCGGCGGCGCCCCAGGTGAGGGCTTCATCGGCGGGGGTGGGGTTGATGCGTCCGAAGGTTGCGGGCGCACCGTTCTTTACCCCCTCCTGCGCGCTGTTCTTCTCCCCTGCCTGTTCGGCGGTGAGCGGCACGAACCGGGTGTAGCGCGGCAAGCGGCGGCGAATGTCCGCCACGAGCGGCATCATGAGCGCGGGCAGGCGGTACGAGGTGGTGAGCGTGCGGGTGCGCATGCTCGGGAAGCTTGCCTGCAGGGTGGTGACGAGGTCGGGGCGGGCGCCTCGGAAGCCCTGGACGACGGCTTCATCGCTGTAGGTCATGACAACCCGAGGGCCTTCAGCGAAGAGGTCGGGGTGGGTTTCGGTCAGGTGCGCGGCGTCTGCGGGGGCGACTTCGGCGGCGATGAGGCGCAGCAGCCGGTAGATGGAGGGGCTGAGTTCCTGCACGTCGTCGATGAGGATCAGGTCGTAGCGGCGGCGTTCTTCGGCGAGAAATTCGGGGGCACGCAGCAGCAGCCGGCAGGCGTCGTTGATGAGTACTGCCGGGTCGTAGGCGTTTTTGGCGCGGAGGGCTCGCACGGCACGGTATTCGGTGTGCAGTTGGGCGAGGGCGTGCCAGGCGGGCTGGTTGTGTTCGGTGGCGAGGGCGTGTACGTCTTCGGCGGTGAGGTCGTATTCTGCCATGCGGTCGAAGAAGTCGCGGATTTCGTGGCGGAATCCGCGGGTTGCGAGGGCGTCGCGGAGTACGTCGGGCCAGGCGGGGCCGGGTGCGATGCCTTCGGCGTGGTTGGCGAGTAGTTCGCCGATGATGACGTCTTGTTCGGGGCCGGAGAGGAGTTTGAGGTTGCCTTCTACGCCGCTGAGCAGCCCCCGGGTTTGGGCTCGTTTGAGCAGGTCGAAGGCGTATGCCGCCCAGGCGCGGGTGGGTGCTACGGAGAGGCTGCGGTCGCTGGAGGCGGCGATGGTGTCTCGCATGCGGGTCGCAGCGGTGCGGGTGGGTGCGAGGATGAGCAGCCGGGCGGGGTCGTTCCCGTCGGCGAGGTAGCGCAGGGCGCGTTCGGTGAGGTGATGGGTTTTACCGGTTCCGGGGATGCCGGTGAGAAGTTGGGTTGTCATGGTTTCAGTCTATCGGCTGTAGCGCGGTTGTACCTTGTCGGCGGTCATGTGGGCTCGTCAGCTACTTATGTGCCGCCTCGGTGACTTAATATGCCGCTCCCAGGGCTTAATATGCCGCCCCGCGGGGGGCTTATCCACAGCCGCGTGACGACCGGGCGCGCGCCTCCTTCTCCGCTGGGTTAGTCTTATAGCATGACCTGGATGAACGGCCTGCGCGCCACTTTTGACCTTGAAACCACCGGTGTGGACGTCACCACCGCCCGCATCGTGACTGCTTCCCTGATTCTGCTGGACCCTCAGGGTAATGTGGTGCGCCGTGGCGAGTGGCTGGCTGACCCCGGCGTTGAGATTCCCGCCGGTGCCGCCGCCGTGCACGGTATTACGACAGAGTACGCGCGTGAGCACGGCCGTCCCGCCCGCGAGGTTGTGTGGGAGCTTGCCGGCGCGATTGGTGCGCTGAACCTTGATGGTGTGCCGATTATTGCCTTCAATGCCGCCTACGATTTTTCGGTGCTGCACCACGAGATGCTGCGCCACAATATTGCCAACGGCGAGCTGCCGCCGGGTGTGGTGCTCGACCCGTATGTTCTGCATAAGCACGTGATTCCTCGTAAGCGCGGCAAGCGCACCCTTGAGGTTCTTGCCGCCGAGTACGGTGTCTCCCTGGAGAATGCGCACACCTCCGCTGATGATGCCCTGGCGGCGGAGCGTCTGCTGGTGAAGCTCACCGAGCAGTTCCCCGAGGTTCTCAACGTGGATGCACGCCAGCTGCACGAGCAGCAGATTCAGTGGGCGGCGGAGCAGGCGGCGAGCTTCCAGGCGTGGTTGCGTACGCAGCCGGGTAAGGAATCTGAGGTCATTGACGGCCGCTGGCCGGTGCGCCGATAAAACTGCGCCGCTAAACCTGCGCCGCTAAACCTGCGCCGCTAAAAACCTAGGCTGCATCCCCAATTACTTCTCCTTTGCTGATGGGCTGACACTATCCCCGTTTGGGCTTCTCCCCTATGCTAGATAAGGAACCACACCTACACGAATAGCACGTGAATAGCACGACCCGGAAGGCCTCTCATGGATGATCAGCCCCGCACTACCGAGCCGTACCCTGACACTAATACGCGCAGTATTTATCTGGGGTCTACCCGTCTGGCTCATGAGCACCTGGTGGCGCAGTCGCAGGTGGTGCTCCGCCTGGGCCGCATCCTGATGAAGTCGGGTGCGAGCGCCTACCGTATTAAGGCGTCGATGGCGCGTTTGGCGAAGGCTGTGGGGTTGAAGGAGCATCACGCGCAGGTGACCTTCACCGAAATTTCGACGTCTTCTTACACGGAGGGTAATTTCCGTACTGAGGTGGCTGAGCAGCGCACGATGGGCATTAACGCTCATAAGCTGGATCAGTTGGGTAAGTTCATTTCTGAGCTTCCTGAAAAGATTACCCCTGCGGAGGCGAACGCCGAGCTGGACCGTATCGATTCGGCGAAGCCTCTATACACCCGCTGGATGTTGGCGCTGGCGTCGGCGGTGGCGTGTGCCGGGTTCGCGTTCTTGAACCGTGGCGGTCTGGTGGAGTGCACGGTGGTGTTCTTCGCGGCGGGTGCCGGCCAGTTTTTGCGTTCGACTCTGCTCAAGCGCGGGGTGAGCCATTTGGCAACGTGGATGGCGTGCGGCTTCCTGGCGGCGGGCCTGTACATTGCGCTTGTTAATGTGCTGGTCGCGGTGGGTTGGATTAGCCCGAACCATATGATTGGTTTCATTTCGTCGGTACTGTTCTTGGTGCCCGGTTTCCCCATGGTGACGGGCATGCTCGATATTTCCCGCATGGACTTTTTGGCGGGTATTTCGCGTCTAACCTATGTGGGTTTGTTGTTGCTGAGTGCGTCGTTTGCGGTGTGGGTTTTGGGTTCGCTCTTCCACCTGCCGTTGGCGGCTCCTGCGCCTCTTAACCTTGACCCGACCCTGTATTTGGTGTTGCAGGTGCTTTCCTCGGGTGTTGCGGCTGCTGGCTTCGCGATGCTTTTTGCCGCTTCCCCGGTGGCGTGTGTGTGGGGTGGTGTGATTGCTGCGGTGGCGAACCCCATCCGTATTCACATGGTGGAGGCGGGTATGCCCGCGCATATGGCAGCGACGATTGCCGTGTTTGGTGTGGGTATTTTGGCTGAGATTGTGGCGCCGCTGCATCAGCGTAAGTACACCCGTATTTCCCTGTCGGTTCCGGCGGTGGTGACGATGGTTCCGGGTGTTCCGTTCTACCGTTCGATGTCGCATTTTGCTAGCGGTGACATGTACTCGGCGGCGAGCGGTTTCGTTCAGTCCCTGCTGATTTTCATGGCGTTGGGTATGGGCCTGGCGTTTGTGCGTCTGCTCTTTGATAAGAACTGGCTGTTCGATCAGGACACTCAGGTGCTCAACCGTCTGGACACTGACCGGCACCTGCGTTAGCGCGTTGCGCATCCCCTCTGTTCCCTAACTTGTTTGTTGTGTTTTATCCTCACCTTTCGGTACGTTCAGGTGCTTGTCACCTGCGGTTCATCTGTAGCGCCTATGATGGTTAGGTACGGGACGCTAGTGGCGTGCGGGCTCCGTTGCCTGGTGCGCATCGTCCCTTGTAATTCTTTAGTTCGCCGTCTCTGTTGAAAGGCACCGATACGATGACTCCTTCCTCTACCCACCCGCTGCACCACGAAGCCAGCGAGAAGCTGTTTGAGCGTTCTCGCGCGGTGATTCCCGGCGGCGTGAATTCCCCGGTGCGTGCTTTCAATTCTGTGGGCGGCACCCCCGCGTTTGCCGCGAAGGCTAAGGGCGCGTACCTGTACGATGCGGACGGCAACGAGTACGTTGACCTGGTCTGCTCGTGGGGCCCGTCGATTCTGGGTCATGCGCATCCTCAGGTTGTTGAGGCGGTTCAGCAGGCGGCTGAGCGCGGCCTGTCCTTTGGTGCGGCGAGCGCGCCGGAGGCTGAGCTGGCTGAGCTGGTGGTCAACCGTATTAACGCGGCGATTCCCGGCGCTATTGATCAGGTGCGTATGGTGTCGACCGGTACTGAGGCGACCATGACTGCGATTCGTCTGGCGCGCGGTGTGACCGGTCGCGACAAGATTATTAAGTTCGCGGGCTGCTACCACGGTCACGTGGATGCGCTGCTTTCCGAGGCTGGTTCGGGTGTGGCTACCCTGGCGTTGCCGGGTTCTGCTGGCGTGACTGCCGCAACCGCCGCGGAGACCATCGTTCTGCCCTATAACGACCTGGACGCTGTGCGTGAGGCGTTCGCAAACCACGAGGGTCAGATTGCCGCGGTTATTACTGAGGCGGCGCCCTGCAACATGGGTGTGGTGACCCCCGAGCCCGGTTTCAACCGTGGCCTGCACGAGATTGCTCACGCGAATGGTGCGCTCGTCATTTTTGATGAGGTGCTGACCGGTTTCCGTGTGTCTTCGGCTGGTTACTGGGGTTACGCGGCCCCCGAGGATGGCGGCTGGGTTCCCGATATTTTCACGTTCGGCAAGGTCATTGGTGGCGGTATGCCCATCGCGGCGCTGGCTGGTAAGCGTGAGGTCATGGAGCACCTGGCGCCGGTCGGCCCCGTCTACCAGGCGGGTACCCTCTCCGGTAACCCGCTGTCCGTCGCGGCGGGTATTACGACCCTGACCCTGGCTGATGCCGCCGTTTACGCGCACCTGGATGCCCGCAGCGCCCAGCTGCAGCAGGCTCTGACCGAGGCGTTCAACGCCGCCGGTGTGGACCACTCCATCCAGAACGCCGGTAACCTCTTCTCGGTCGCGTTTGGCACCTCTCAGGAGGGCGTGCACAACTACGCCGACATCAAGGCGTCGGCAACCAGCCGTTACAACGCGTTCTTCCACTCCATGCTCGAATCCGGAGTGTACCTGCCGCCGAGCGCATTCGAGGCATGGTTCGTTTCTGCCGCCCACAATGATGAGGCGATGGACCGTATCATCTCGGCTCTTCCGGCTGCCGCAGCTGCTGCCGCATCCGCGTAAGGGTTTGAGAGACGTAAGGAGGTGAGCCGCTCATGGATCTGAGCGCTCTGGGACTGCCCATGGAGCAGCTACGCGACGTGTGGCTGATCGCCTTCATGGTGTACCTGGGCTTGTGCCTGCTGGTGGACATCGCCTACCCGGTGCCCATCAAGAAGGAGAAGGCAGCCGAACTGTACCTTGAGGTGTCCGGCTCGCCCGTTGATGAGGCGCGCCGCGCCACCGCGGAACGTACCGCAATGGGTGCGCCGCTGAGCTCCTCCCGCAAGGGTAGCGCCACGAAGAAGGCGAAGAAGAAGCTGGATTCTATTGAGGGCGCCGGCGTGTTTAGCGGCTGGTTCCACGTGGTCATGTACCTGTGGGGCTGGATTGTGGCGGTCTCAATTTTCACCCTGTACTGGGATATCGTGTACGACGGTGTTGTACTGCCGGCGCTGCTTCTGCCGTTCCTCATGGTGTACCTGGGTGCGCGTATTGGCCGCCGTCAGTGGCGTGCAGTTCGCGGATACAGTAAGGACGACCGTGTGCTGGGCATGCCGCGCATCTACTCGGCGACGCTGGGTAAGCTGAGCGCACCGTTCCGTGTGCGCGGCACCGTGCCGGGTGTGGAGCCGATTCGTGACGACCGCACCGTCTACTGGGTACTCAACGGCATTGCGTTCCTGCTCGCCGCGGTCTTCCTGACTTCGCTGGCGGGCTGGAGCATCGACGAGGATTGGGAAGCGATTTATATCGGTCATGCTTCTTGGTTCTTGGCGGCGGCGTACATTCCGCTGATGATTATGTTGCTGATGTATAACCGCGATTACGTGCTGTTCAACCCGGATTCGTTCCAGGCTGGGCGTCTGCTCCTTCCGGCGAAGTCCCGCCCCTACTCGGATGTTCGCGCGTTCCGCGTGTACCCGAAGAACCCGGACGCTATCAAGCTGAACCCGAAGGATGCGAGCCAGTGGAAGCTGGAGATTCTGCTCCCCGGCGGACGCAAGCACGACTATTCGCTGAATGATCACCAGATTGATTGTTTGGTGGCGCAGATTGCGTTCAATATTGAGCAGGGACGCTGGGCGCAGCTGGATTCGCCGGCGGACCGTGAAATGTTGGCGAAGTACTTCGTGGACGGCCGCGTCATCTGCACGACCATGGGTTACAAGCCTGCCGGTAAGCATGCGGAGGAGGCGGCACGCCGCGCGTCCTTCCAGAAGGCGCAGTACAAGTAAACCTGCAGCCTACATACCGCTCTTATACCGCGAGAAGCCACATGTGTTTCGAGAAG
>NZ_KV802651.1:298420-361137 GCF_001810775.1 Rothia sp. HMSC062H08 | reverse complement strand
GCTTTTCGAAACACATGTGGCTTCTCAGCACCGTAGACACACCATCACGAACACACCATCACCGACAACGTAGAGAGGACAATTCATGGAGCTAAGCGCTTTGGGGATGCCCCTAGAGCCAGTACGCTACATATGGCTCATCGCCTTTATCGTTTACATAGGGTTATGCGTAGTGCCCGCTATCACCCATCCGGCAACCATCACCACGGAGAAAGCAAAAGAGCTCTACATCGCCCGTTACGGCTCTCCCGTCAACAATGCAATGAGGTATGCCGAACGTCGCTCCCTGGAGGGTAACCCGCTACCAAAACATAAACTGCGCTCTAACCTCACCCGTGCCCGCAAAGAAATCGATAGCGTATACGGTATCTCCTCGATTGAGGCTTGGTTCCACGTGCTCATGTATGTGTGGGCATGCCTTGTCGCACGGTCCATCTTTCGTCTGTACACAGATATTGCCCATAATGGCATTCTGCTACCGGCTCTGCTGTTGCCGTTCTACATGGTGTTCGTGGGTGCACGTTCAGGTCGCCGCACCTGGCGCAAAGCCCGAAGCATCGATACGGATGACATGACAGCCGGGTTGCCTCAAATCTATAGCGCAGCATTGATGCGTCTCAACCTTTTTGCTGTGCCGAATGGGGCTCATCCTCAAGCTAAACCGGTTCGGGCAAAGAATGATTTCTACGTTGAAACCCACTTTGTGTTGGTTGTGGCTCTCATCGTCTTCTTCTATTCGCTTGTCGGTTGGACAGTTCTAGGTGTTCAGCCAATGCCCATTGGTGGAGCTTCCATAACGCTGGCAATTGTTACCACCGTAACTGCAGTAACTCGGTGGGTTTATATGAGGCGGTACCTGCTGTTCAACCCCGATTCGTTCTACATCGGGCGGCTCTTCCTCCCGGCGAAGAAGTACCGTTACCCCGATATTGTGGAGTTCTGCGTCTTCCCGAAGAACCCCGAACAGATCAAGCCGACCTTCTACGAGCCGTCCCAATGGCAGATAGAAATCAAGGTGCCGTCCAAGATTCCACCGAACCTCGCCAAGCGCATGCCGTGGCTGTGCAGGCATATTGTGGCGGTGCACGATGAGCGGGTCGTCTGCCTGACCTCCCAGGTTGCTTTCTACCTGGAGCAGGAACGCTGGGCGGACCTGCGCTCCCCCGCCGACCGCGAAAAGCTCGCGGAATACTTCACCAACGGCAACGTTGTGTGCACCTCCCTCGGGTACAAGCCAGTCAGCGAAGAACAAGCATAAACGGCGAGAAGCCACATGTGTTTCGAGAAGCCACCAAAGAAGTGGCTTTTCGAAACACATGTGGCTTCTCAGCGTTCAAGGAGGGAGGGGGTTAGGCGTCCAGCTCGCGCAGCCAGCCTGCCGCCTCCGTACCGTAATAAGTCAGGATGACGTCAGCACCGGCGCGGTGAATCGAACGCAGCGACTCCAGCACCACAGCCTTACGGTCAATCCAGCCGTTCGCCGCAGCCGCCTCAATCATCGCGTACTCACCCGACACCTGATACGCTGCCACCGGCACCGGCGAAAACTCCGCCACCTCACGCACAATATCCAGGTAGCTGCCGGCAGGCTTCACCATCACCATATCCGCGCCCTCCTCCAGGTCAGCGCGCACCTCCAGCAGCGACTCGCGGCGGTTCGCCGGATCCTGCTGGTAGGTCTTACGGTCACCCGTGAAGCTGGACTCCACCGCGTCACGGAACGGCCCGAAGAACGCCGAAGCGTACTTCGCCGAATACGCCAGAATCGACACGTCCTCAAAGCCAGCCTCGTCCAGGGCGGCGCGCATTGCCGCAATCTGGCCGTCCATCATGCCCGACGGGGACACCGTGTGCGCACCCGCACGCGCCTGCGAAACCGCCATCTTGCAGTACAGCTCCACAGTTTGATCGTTATCCACCACGAGGGTGCCGTGGCCGTCATCGACCAGCACGCCGCAGTGACCGTGGCTCGTGAACTCGTCCAGGCAGGTGTCAGCCATGACCACCAGGTCGTCGCCGAATTCCTCACGGCACACGGCAATCGCACGGTTCAGGATGCCCTGCGGATCCCACGCAGTCGAGCCGACCTCGTCCTTATCCTCATCGCGAGGAATACCGAACAGGTCAATGCAGCGGATGCCCGCCTCGTACGCCTCACGCACGGCGGGGATGATGCTCTCCAGGGTGTGCTGGTACTGACCGGGCATCGAACGAATCGGCTGCGGCTCATCAATGCCGTCGCGAACGAAGAACACTTGAATCAGCTGCGCGGGGCGCAGGGTGGTCTCAGCGACGAGGGAGCGCATGGCTGCGGTGGTGCGCAGGCGGCGCGGGCGGCGGGTGAGGTTCATGATCTCTCCTGAAAACTCGATAAAAATATGTGGTCTTAGTAGATGAGGGATGCAGCGGCGCGCACCAAATCCTGCGGTGACGGCGAATCAGCCTGCACGTAGCGCAGGTTCAGGGCGCGGCATGCGGAGGCGGTACTCGCCCCAATCGCAACCACCGGCGGCACGGATTCGGGCGGCACAGATTCAGGCGATAGTGCGGAGGTGCCGTCCAGTAGGGCGTGCAGGCGGGAGGGGGCGGTCACCACCAGCACATCCGGCGCGGAGGTTTCCGGGGCGGTGATTTCCGGGTCGGCGGCATCTACGGCATTCCCCTGTACGATCGCGCGGGCGGTGCTGAGGCTCAGCTCGCCGGGTGCTACCTGCTCGGCGGGCACCATATCGTAGAGTACACAGCGGCGGCTGTCCCAGCACAGGTCTTTGAGGCCCTCGCGCAGGGTCGGGCGGGCGTTGGAGCCTTCCAGAACCAGCACGGCGGCTGAATCAGTCGCGGCGGAATCAGCTGCGGGGTCTACGGGGGCGGGGCGCTCAAACTCCGCGAGCATACCGGCGGCGCTCTGCACCTGCGGTTGAAAATCCGTGCCCAGCCCCAGCTGGGTGTGCAGGGCGCGGGCGGTTGCCGCACCCACGCAGGCGATGCGCACTCCCCCGCTCGCGCAGGCGCGGGCAAACTCCGCACCCCACAGCTCGGCGCAGGCGCGAACCGTGTTGGCGCTCGTGAAGCTCACCCACGCATAGTGACCGGAGGCGAGCGCCTCCAGCGCGGCGGCGTGGTCTGCGTCCGGCTTGACGGTGCGGGCCTGCTGTAGCGGGGCGAAGAGTACCCGGGGCTCCCCCAACCCGTTCTGTGCGCTTTCCTCGGCGAGGGCGCGTGCGAAGGCGGCGCCCTGGGTGGCGGAGCGGGTCAGCAGAACCGTGCGCGGGGTATCAGCCTGCCGGGATTCGGCCTGCGGGGCATCAGCCTGCCAGGATTCAGAACACGAGGTAGACATGGCGCCTACTTCAGATCCAATCCGGCCAGTGCGGCGGCACCCATCTGCAGCAGATCTTCCGCCACGCGCACGCCCAGGCGTTCGGCGCCGGGCACATCCAGTTCGGCGGTTGCCGAGGTGTGGCGCAGCATGTCGGTGCCGTCGGGGGACGCCACCACAACGTTGAGCACCAGGTCGCCTTCAACCACGTGCGCGTACGCGCCGATGGGCGCGGCGCATCCGGCTTCGAGGCGGCGTAGCAGGGCACGTTCGGCGCTGACGGCGAGGCGGGTTTCGTGGTGGTTTGCGGCGAGCAGGGCACGGCCGAGGGCACGCACCGGGCGCGCCACCTCGGGGTCGGCGAGCACAGCGGGGTCCGGGTTCTCGAATTCGCTTTCGCGCACTTCCAGGGCGAGCGCGCCCTGACCGGGGGCGGGCAGCATGCGAGTGGGGTCAAGGTACTCGGTGATGAGTTCTTCCTTGCCCAAGCGCTTGAGGCCGGAGACGGCGAGCACCACGGCGTCGCAGTCGCCGCTGCGTTCGGTGCCTACACCGTGGTCGGCGCGTTCGAAAGTTTCGGTGTTCTGGCGGAGTACGACCTGCTTGCCGGCGTGCTCTTCCAGGCCCTTCACGCGGCCGATGCGGGTGCCCACGTTACCGCGAATGTCCACGATTTCAAGGTCGGGGCGCAGTGCGCGCAGCTGGGCGGCACGGCGGGGCGAGCCGGTACCCACGCGGGAGCCTTCGGGCAGGGTGTCGACGGTCAGGCCGTCACGTGCCACAAGGGCGTCGCGGGGGTCTTCACGCTTGAGGGTTGCGGCGACCACCAGGCCGGGGCAGGGCGCGGAGGGCAGGTCCTTGAGGGAGTGTACTGCCATGTCCACGCGGTTTTCTTCGGAGGCGTTCTCGCCGTCGAGCAGGCGCTGGCGCAGTGCCGCAGCGAATACGCCGGTGCCGCCGAGGGTTGCCAGGGGTCCGGTGAGCACGTCGCCTTCGGTTTTGACGGTGCGCAGGGTGAAGTCCACGACCTCGGCATCTGCGGCGCCGTGGTGTGCCTGGTGTTCGGTGTAGAGGGAGGTGACGGTTTCGGCGGCGATACGGCTTTGGGTCAGGGCGAGAGCAGACCCGCGGGTGCCCAAGATGTACTCGTGATGGCTCATATCTCTCCTTTTCGGTGATGTGTGTGATAGCCCGTAGGCGTGTGCGTTTCCCCCAGAGGCTGTGTGTTTGCGACGCTGTGTGTTTGTCTAAATTCTGGGGGTAGCCTGTAGGCACGTGCGCTCCGACCCGCCCGCACACCCCAGTCAGGGGGTGTTAGGGCGAGCCGGAGCTACAGGGGTGGTGTTAGTGGGAGCAGCATCCGCCGGAGCCGCATCCACCGGAGCGGCTGGCGGGTGCGTTCTCAGAAGCGCTGGTCGCAGAAGCGCTGTCAGCATCGGCTGCGTACTCGGCGATGACCGGCTTCGGGGCACCTCGGCCGGGCTTGCAGCAGTCGGGTTCGCACTCGTCGAACCAGCCGTACTGACCGCTCGCGCTCGGGGCGAGGACGCTCTCACGTTCGGGGCGCAGGTCGGCTGAAACGCCGTTCTCCACGCGCTCCTCGATGAGGCGGCGCAGCGACTCCACGTACGCCGGATGCGTGCCGGGGGTGGGGGTGCGCACGGCGACCACGCCCAGGCGTTCGCAGGTGTCCAGCGCCTCGGTGTCCAGGTCCCACTTGACTTCCATGTGGTCGGAGACGAAGCCGAGGGGCACCAGCACGACGCCTTCCACGGGGGCTTCGCCGTCCTCCGCCGGGTTGGCGGGGGTGGGCAGCGCCTCCAGGGCGTCGTTGACGTCCGGTTCCAGCCACGGCATGGACGGCGGGCCGGAACGGGACTGGTACACCAGCTCCCATTCGACGTTCTGCAGAAGCTGCGGGGCCTCATCGCGAACCAACGAAAGCACGGCGCGAGCGACCTGCAGGTGCTTCTCCACGTAGGCGGAGCCGCCCTCGTAGTTCACACCGCGCGGGCCAGCCTCGTTCGCCGCGGAGGTCGGCACCGAGTGGGTGCAGAACATGATGCGCAGGCGCGGGTTCAGCGAACCGCTATCGCGTGCGGCAAGCTGCTCACGCACCGTTGCCAGACCGTCCTTCAGCCCGTCAGCGAAAGCGCGGGAGAAGCCGGGCACGTCAAAGAACTGACGAATCTTACCCACGTGCACGCGACCTTCCAGGCCGAGCTGCTCAATCGCCATGCCGTAGTCCTCACGGTACTGGCGGCAGCTCGAGTAGCCCGGGTAGGCGCTGGTCGCCAGCACGAGCACGTTGCGGTGGCCGTTCTCGTAGGCTTCGGCGAGCACGTCCTTCACGTAGGGCTTCCAGTTGCGGTTCGCCCAGGTGATCGGGATGTGCGGGCCGCGCTCGGCGAGCGCCTGCTGCAGTGCGGCGAGCAGGGCACGGTTCTGCTCGTTAATCGGCGAGACGCCGCCGTTGGCGCGGTAGTGGGTGGCGACCTCTTCGAGGCGCTCATCCGGGATGCCGCGGCCAGCGGTTACATTGCGCAGGAACGGGATGACGTCCTCCTGCCCCTCGGGGCCACCGAAGGAGGAGAGAATCACCAGGTCGTAGGGGCGCGCCTCTTCGGCGCGCTCACGGGTGATGCTGCGTTCGCTTCGGTAGTCGCCGAGGGTCTGCTCGTTGAGCGCGGCAGGGCCGTTGGAGGCGGTGTTCGCCGGGTCGGTGCGGCTGGGTACCACGTCGTCCGGCAGGAGCGTGCCGTTGAGGGTTACGCCGTTGTTCGGCTGATGGCTCACGCCAGAACCTCTGCTACTTCGTCTGCGCCGATGCGGCGGCCGGTGTAGAAGGGGGTTTCCTCACGTACGTGCAGGCGTGCTTCGGTGTTGCGGAAGTGGCGCATCATGTCGACGAGGTCAACGAGCTGGGGTGCTTCGAGGGCGAGGACCCACTCGTAGTCGTTCATGCCGAAGGTTGCGACGGTGTTTGCCAGAATCTGCGGGAAGTCGATTGCCTTCATGCCGTGGTTCTTGAGCATTTCTGCGCGGCGTTCGGGGTTCATGTAGTACCAGTCGTAGGAGCGTACGAAGGGGTAGACGCAGACCCATGCTTCGGGTGCCTTGCCGCGTGCGTAGGCGGGTGCATGGTTGCGGGTGAATTCTGCTTCGCGGTGTACACCCATGGTGGACCAGACGATGGTGGTGCCTGCGAAGAGCGCGGTGCGGCGGATCTTGCGGACGGCTGCCTGCAGCTTTTCGGGGGTTGCGCCGTGGGTCCAGATCATGACGTCTGCGTTGTCGCGCATTGCGGAGACGTCGTAGATGCCGCGCAGGGTCACGCCGTCTGCTGCCAGTGCTTCAACGACCTGCTCGAATTCGGCGCGTGCCTCGTCGGTGTTGGACTCTGCGGGGCGTGCGCCGGAGCGTGCGAACACGGTGTACAGGGCGTAGTGCAGGGTTTCGCCTTCTTCGCGACCGCGGCGGTTCTCGTCAGCTGCGGAGTGCTGGACTGCGTAGCCCTTGGGTGCGCCGCCGTAGCCGTGGCCTGCGTGGGTGTAGCCGCCCTGACCTGCGCCGTGTGCGCCGCCGTGGCCGTGTGCTGCGTGATCGTGAGACATTGTGTGTTCCTTTCTTCAGCGAGGGTTCGCTGTGCTGGAGGCGCGGCTTCCGTAGCTGCGCGTTTTCTCAATTTTTTGGTCTAGTTACTGGCTGAGCTTCTGCCGCCGCTGCGCCGTCTACTTGGCGGTTGCGGCCTTGGGTGCGGTGACGCCTTCCCAGTCCTGTGCCGCGTGGTAGATGAGGCGGTCGATCTGCTCGTAGGTGTCTTTGACGGTTAAGACCAGGCCGGAGCCTGCCGCCCAGGAGCCAACGGTGCTGAGGGTTCCGAGTTCGCTGGCGCGTTCACGGAATTCCTTGACTCGGTCGCGGTGGCCGGGGGTGGAGGCGGGTAGTACACCGCGCCAGCGTACGACGTCCGCGTCAACGAGGTTGTTGTGGGTGAGGGCTACGTCCATCATGCGGCTTGCGTCGCGCAGGGCGAGGGTGATGAGCTGCTCGTCTGCGAGGGCGACTTCGGAGAAGCGGGAGTCTTCGCCGCCGCGGCCGTAGGACAGGCGTACCACGTGGCGTCCGGGGCCTGCGGCCTCGGCGACCCACTGCCATTTGGCGGTGGCGTGGGTGAGTGCCTTGGCGCGTACGGCGGTGGCTTCTTCGGAGACGAGCAGGCCGGTACCGCGGGGGTGCTTGTCCAGGGCGGGGGCATCAACGACGAGGGTGACGAGGGCGACTTCGGGGCCGGGTTCCATGGCGGGTAGGGCGGTGGAGACGTGCGGGCCGATGAGTCGTGCCACGGTCGGGCCGTCGGTGGCGAGCACCAGGTAGTCGGCGTAGAGGGGGGTGTTTTCGCCGTCGGTGGTGTGGCGCTGGATGATGAACCACTGGCCGGTGGATTCGTCGCGGTCAACGGCGATGACATCGAATCCGGTGACGATGCGAACACCGGAGGCGTACAGGTCTTCGACGAGACGTTCGGACAGCTGGTTCATGCCGCCCACAATACCGGCGACCTGTGAGCCTGCGGGGGCTGCCGAGCGGAAAGCGTGCGCTGCGGCGGCGAGGGAGCGGTGCTTGCGGAAGGCTTCGCGCAGACCGGGGATGGTCGCATCGACGTCGAGCTTATCGGGGTGGGTGGAGTACACGCCGGAGACTACGGGTGCGACGAGGTTGTCGAGCACTTTCTGGCCCATGCGGATGCGCACGAGCTCACCGAGGGTCTTCGCGTTTTCGCCTGCGGAGACGGGCAGGAACTTGTCCACCTGGGCGCGGCGCAGACCGTTCTTACCGATGACGGGGATCAGCGACTTATCGTTCACGTTGCCGGGGATGCCCATGATGCCGGTGCTGGGGGTGCGACGGGCGCCCTGCGGCAGGTACAGCCAGGAGCCGTAGGAGTTGGGGGTGACGATCTGGTCGCCCAGGCCGAGTTCCTTGACGAGGTCGCTGACAATGGGGCTGCGGGTTGCGAAGGATTCTGCGCCGGAGTCCAGCAGAAGGCCGCCAACTTCATGGGCACCAACGGCACCGCCGAGGTGGTGGCGCTGTTCGAGCAGGGTGACGCGCATACCGGCTGCGGCGAGGCGGCGTGCGGAGATCAGGCCGGAGGGGCCGCCACCGATAACGATGGCGGTGGGTGCCTTCTCTTTGCGGGTGAAAGCTCGTGCGTTCTGGGGCGCGGCGGAGGAACTGACCTGTGCGGTGCGGTGCGGTGCCTGGTTGGTGTGGCCCATGGTGGTTCTCCTTCGGTCTGTCTGCGGTGGAGTTGCCCTTTTTTTTGGGGGGGGGGTAACGGGTGTGGTGGTTGGTTCGGGGTGCAGATGTTCGGTGCAGATGCCGGAGGGTTTCCAGCATCTGCGCCGTCTATTTATCGTTATTTATCCTATGCCTGCGCGGTGCGTTCGTGAATATACGCCACGAGGTCGGTGAGCACCTGCGGGTCGGTGGTCGGGGGTACGCCGTGGCCGAGGTTGACCACGTGCGAGGGGGCGGCGTTGCCTTCTGCGAGGACCTCGTCTACGTGTGCGTAGAGGTTTTCGCTGCCTGCGGCGAGCAGTGCCGGGTCTATGTTGCCCTGCAGGGGTACGGTGCCGTTGAGCAGGGTATTCGCTGCGGACAGCGGCAGGCGGTAGTCTACGCCGATGACGTCTGCGCCGGCTTCGTGCATGGCGGGTAGCAGGGCGGTGGTGCCGGTGCCGAAGTGGATGCGCGGCACACCGTATTCGCGCACCATATCGAGGGCGGTTGCGGAGTGTGCCTGCACGTAGCGGCGGTAGTCGCTTTCGCCGAGGGATCCTGCCCAGGAGTCGAAGAGCTGCACGGCGGATGCGCCCGCCTCAATCTGTGCGCGGAGGAACTGGCCTGCGGTGCGGGCCGCCCAGGCGGCGAGTTCGTGCCAGGCGGCGGGGTCGGCGTGCATCATGGTGCGCGGGCGCAGGTGGTCGCGGGAGGGACCGCCTTCGACCATGTAGGCGGCGACGGTGAAGGGGGCTCCGGCGAAGCCGATGAGCGGGGTGTCGCCGAGCATTTCTACGGTTGCGGCGACGGCTTCGCGGATGGGGTCGAGGTCGCTGTCTTTGAGTTCGGGCAGGGCGCGCACCTCGTCGAGGGTGCGTACGGGCTGGTCGAGTACGGGGCCCTTACCGGGCACGATGTCGACGTTGACGCCCGCGAGCTTCATGGGGATGACGATGTCGGAGAAGAAGATGCCGGCGTCGACCTTGTGGCGGCGGACGGGCTGCACGGTGATTTCTGCGGCGAGGTCGGGGGTGAGGCATGCATCCAGCATGGGGATGCCTTCGCGTACCTGGCGGTATTCGGGTAGGGAGCGGCCTGCCTGGCGCATGAACCAGACGGGTCGGTGGCTGGAGGGGCGGCCGGTGAGGGCGCGGAGCATGGGCGAGTCGGCGGTGGTGCCTGCGCGCAGGGGGTGGTTTGCGGGTAGGTGTGCGAGCTGTTCGTCGGTGAGCAGGGGTCGCTGGGTGTCAGTGGGGTGTGCGGGCAGGGAGGGTGCCTGTGCGGTGCCCTGTGCCGACGCGGGGCCCTTTTCCGATGCGGGGGTGGTGTGCTGGTTTTCGCTCATAGTCTCTAGTGTGACAGGTTTATGTGGGCGTTTTTGCGACACTATGTCATGGTGACTCTTACCTAATGATGACTTTCTTAGCAGTGAGGGACACCTTAGTTCGTGCCTACTCTTCGTGCCCGCATCCCCCACCGCGCAGATTTTCTTGCCCCCTACGATGATGGAACTTAGGTTCTATGAGCTTTACAGGGGCTTAGTCGGCGTGGTTATGATTAGTCTCTAGTGAGTACTTATGCATTTGTGGCATCGCACCACACCGTTGATTTGACCACCGTCGCTGCGTTGAGCGCCGGTGCCTCTGGCGTACCCGATGTTCTGGCGGCGGATATCGCACGTCAACTCGGTGTTAAGGGTGCAGTAGTTCTTGCCACCTGTAACCGTCTTGAAATGTATGTTCAGCTGCACGTCTCTGCGCATGTGCACATGGTTCGTGAGCTGATTGTTGATTCGATTGCGCAAACCTCCGGCCTGGACAAGGAACTGGTCAATACCAGTTTCGACGTGTACGCAGACGAGGAGGCGGCACGCCACCTGCTGACGGTCGCCTCCGGCCTGGAGTCTGCAGTGGTTGGCGAGCGCGAAATCGCCGGTCAGGTACGCCGCGCCCTGGCTGCCGCACAGGCGAAGGCTCAGGAGGAGGGCGTGACTCTTCCCGGTGAGCTGGTGCAGCTGTTTGAGCATGCGGCGCATACGGCTCGTCAGGTGGGTCAGCACACGGCGCTTGGCGCCCAGGGCCGCTCGATTGTGTCTGTTGCCCTGGATCTTGCGGATGAGGTTGCCGAGAAGGATTGGTCGACCCGACGCGCCCTAATTTTTGGTACGGGTGCTTATGCGGGTGCAACCATTGCGGCGCTGCGCGAGCGCGGTTGCACCGATATTTGGGTCAATTCCCGTTCTGGTCGCGCCCCGGAGTTCGCGGCGAAGCGCGACGTCTTCGCAGTGCCCGAGGACGGCATGGAACAGGCCATGGCTTCTGCCGACGTCATTATTGGTTGCTCCGGCGGCTCAGATCCGCTGCTTCCCGAGCAGATTCCGGCTGGTCACCACACGATTCTTGACCTTGCTCTTTCACGTGACTTTGACCCCTCGGTCGCTGACCTGCCGAATGTTGAGCTGATTACGCTCGAGTCGGTGCGCCTTGCCGCCCCCGAGGAGACCGAGGAATCCGTGGCGACGGCTACGCGCATTGTGGAGTCTGAGCTGGCGGCGTTTGTGTCTCGTCAGCGTTCCCGCACGATTGACTCCGCGATTGTTGCGCTGCGCTCGCACACTATGGATGTGCTGGATTCTGAGCTGGAGAAGGTACGTAACCAGTTTGGTTGCGGTGCGGCGACGGAGCAGTTTGAGCTGGCGATGCGCCGCATGGTGAAGTCTCTTCTGCACACCCCGACGGTGCGCGCCAAGAAGCTGGCGTCGGAGGGTCGCGCAGAGGATTACGTGCAGGCCCTGGAGACTCTCTACGGTATTCAGGTGGAGGACTCATAAGAGTCTCCTCTCCCGCGCTCTTCCCGGTATTTCTTCGGCGTTTTTCGGTATTTTTCCGGCGTTTTTCGCATGCCCACCCCCGTTTTCGCACGGGTTTTACGTGTGTTGCATACGGGTTTCGCGCGGGTTTTCACGTAGGTTTTCGCGCATCCGGCGGCGAGTATTTTATTAGCCCCCGGCGAAGTACCGCCCGTTCACGGTGCCGATGGGCGCATTCACGCTAGAGTAGATGCTAGATAAGACAGTTCCCATACCCGGCGCACGTTTAGTTGCGCCGGACTATTCTGCGAGGAGACTCATGGAAATCAAGATTGGCATTCGCCACATCGCCCGCGAAATCGTTGTTGAGACCAGTGAGGCTAAGGAAATCCTCATGGAAAAGGTCTCGAAGGCTATTGAGGATGGCTCGCTGCTGCAGATTATGGATGATAAGGGCAACACCACCCTGATTTCTGGCGCTCAGATTGGCTACGTTGAGCTGGGTTCCGACGCTAAGCGTCACGTTGGTTTCGGTATCGGCGCCTAATTAGTTCGGCAGCTGTTTACCCTTTAGCTTGAGCTTTCCCCCGCATCCGTCACGATGCGTAACCGCGCTTTATGCGCTGTGTGCGTGCGCTGTATGCGCCACGTGGTTACGCCGTGCCGAATGCGGGGTTTTGCGTTTTAAACCGCCTACACAAAAACCTCACGGCACCCGGTTTTGGGGCGGTATATCGCCCATCACGGGCGCACACCACAACCGGTCGGGGGTGCGCCGAAAGCAAATCCAGGTTAATATTGAGGGGTTAAGTGAATGACCGGTCGTACCCCTTTCAAGACCCCGAGGCTGCACCGCCTTCTCATCATGAATGAACCATGAGTAATAACCATGCGTGCAGGCGGCGTCTCGGTAAGAATTTCCCGTGTAAGAATTTCCCGCGGCCGGCTTTCGACGCCCGCCCGTCACCGCCTCCACCGTTGAGGTGCTGGCTGGTACACCCCGTTACGGGGAGAAACACACCCCGAGCAGGGGTAGAAAGATACGGTCCAGTGACTGAAACGAACACGCAGGAAACCACTCAGACTGCAAAGTCCTTCGCCGACTTCGGCGTTCGCCAGGATATTAGCGACGCCCTCGCGGCGGTTGGCATTACCTCCCCCTTCCCCATCCAGGAGCTGACTCTTCCCGTGGCTCTGTCTGGCCAGGACATCATTGGTCAGGCGAAGACCGGTACCGGTAAGACCCTCGGCTTCGGTCTGCCCACCATTCAGCGTGTGGTCGGCCGCGACGATGAGGGGTGGGCTGATTTGGAGTACCCCGGTGCACCTCAGGCACTGATTCTGGTTCCGACCCGTGAGCTTGCTATTCAGGTGGGTGAGGACCTGGCGATTGCCGCGAAGCTGCGCAACGCCCGCGTCGCCACCCTGTACGGTGGTGTGCCGATTGAGCCTCAGGCTGAGCTGCTGCGCCGCGGCCTGGAGGTTGCGGTGGGCACCCCCGGCCGCATTATCGACCTGTACCAGCAGGGCTTCCTGAACCTGAAGCAGGTTAAGATTGTGGTCCTCGATGAGGCTGACGAGATGCTGGATTTGGGTTTCCAGCCGTCGGTTGAGAAGATCCTCAGCTACCTGCCGGAGGACCGCCAGAGCATGCTGTTCTCCGCAACCATGCCCGGCCCGGTCATTGCAATGGCACGCCAGTACATGACCAAGCCCATGCGCATTAGCGCCGCTGACCCCGAGGACGCCTCGAAGACTAAGGCTTCGATCCGCCAGGTCGTCTACCGTGCGCACCACCTGGACAAGGACGAGATGATTGGCCGCATTCTGCGCGCTACCGGCCGCGGCCGCACCGTCATCTTCACCAAGACCAAGCGTGACGCTGCCCGCGTGGCGGAGGAGCTGGTGAACCGTGGCTTCGCTGCCGCTCCCCTGCACGGTGACCTGAACCAGGTTGCGCGTGAGCAGGCGCTGAAGGCGTTCCGCACCGGCAAGGTCGACATTCTGGTTGCGACCGACGTGGCGGCTCGCGGTATTGACGTTGAAGACGTGACCCACGTGATTAACCACCGCGTGCCCGAGGATGAGAAGACTTACCTGCACCGTACCGGCCGTACCGGTCGTGCCGGCAATGAGGGTACCGCTGTGACCCTGGTTGACTGGGATGACCTGCCGCGTTGGAAGGTCATTAACGACGCCCTGGAGCTGGGTGTTCCCGAGCCGGTTGAGACCTATTCTTCCTCTGAGCATCTGTTCTACGACCTGAACATTCCGGCTGGTACTAAGGGCCGTCTGCCGCGCGAGGAGCGTGTGGCTGAGGGCATGGGCGACGAGTTCTTTGAGAGCGCCCGTGACTCGCGTGATGGCCGTCCGGCTCGTTCTCGCGGTGGCCGCGACGGTTCCCGTGAGGGTGGCCGTAATGGCGAGAAGGGTTCGCGCCGTTCTCGCGGTGGTCGTGACGGTGGCCGCGAGGGTCGTTCTGGTGAGGGCCGCGGCGAGCGCCGTAGCCGTTCCGAGGGCCGCAAGCGCACTGAGCGTTCTTCCGAGCGTAACGAGCAGGCCGCATCCGAGCGTACCGAACGTTCTGCTGAGCGTTCTGAGCGTGCACCTCGTCAGCGTCGCCGTACCCGCCGTGTTGAGGGTCAGCCCGTGGAGGGTGAGGGTCGCCGCCGTACCCGCCGCCGCTCTGAAGGCTCGCGTTCTGAAGGTTCTCGTGCTGGGGGTTCTCGTTCTGAGGGTTCTCGCGGTAAGGGCCGTGGCGCTGACCGTGCTGGTTCTGAAGGCTAGGGCCGGGGTTGGGTATTTCAGCATCCCCGGCGCCCGCCGCGCCCTCCCCTGCCGCTGAGGCGAACCGCACGGATTCGACGGTTTTCGATCCGCAGGGCCCGTCGCTGCTGGTGCAGGCAGATAACCTGGAGTATCTGCGTGAACTACCCGATGGTGCGTTCACCGTGATTTATATTGACCCGCCGTTCAATACGGGTAAGAAGCAGACGCGCCGCACGTTGAGCGCGGAGGCTTCTGAGAAGGGTGACCGCACCGGTTTTAAGGGCAAGAGCTATTCGAGCACCCTGCAGACTCTGGCGAGCTATAACGACTCGTTCGAGGATTATTGGGCGTTCCTAGCGCCGCGTATTGAGCAGGCGCATCGTCTGCTTGCGCAGGACGGCACCCTGTACCTGCACCTGGATTGGCGTGAGGTTCATTATGTGAAGATTATGTGCGACATGATTTTTGGTCGTGAGAACTTCATTAATGAGCTGATTTGGGCGTATGACTACGGTGCGAAGTCTACGCGCCGCTGGCCGACGAAGCACGACAATATTCTGGTGTATGCGAAGGATCACCGTAGCTATTACTTCAATACTGCGGAGGTTGATCGTGAACCGTATATGGCTCCGGGTCTGGTGACTGAGGAGAAGGCTTCTCGCGGTAAGCTCCCTACGGATGTGTGGTGGCATACGATTGTGTCGCCTACGGGTAAGGAGAAGACGGGTTATCCTACGCAGAAGCCTACGGGTCTGTTGCGTCGTATGATTGCGGCGAGTTCCCGTCCGGGTGATTGGGTGTTGGATTTCTTCGCTGGTTCTGGTTCTACGGGTGCGGCGGCGGCTCAGCTGGGTCGTAAGTTCGTGTGTGTGGATCAGAATCCGCCGGCTATTGAGGTGATGGCTAAGCGCCTGGGTGTGGATCCGGTGTCGTTCGCTGAGTATCGTGGTGTTCCGCGTGGGGCGAGTGTGCTGTTCACGCCGAAGCGTACGGTGGGTGTTCGTGGCGGTACGAGTCGTGATGCGTTGACGGCGGCGAGCCGTCATGCGTTGAAGGCCGTGTTGGATACGCTCACGGAGACTACGCAACCGGTTGAGGGTGCGTCCTGCCGGTTTGTGCGTCACCGGTCGATGGATGCGGTGGATAAGAAGATGCGTATTGATGGTCGTGATGAGTTGCGTCGTCAGCGTCAGCATCAGGCGCGGGCTAAGGCTCGTGCGGCGCGTGCGGCTGCGCAGCTGGATGCAGTAGCTGCGGGTGCGGTGTTGCAGCATCATGCGTCGCGTGAGAGCGTCTAGGCGGTCTTGTCTGCGCGTTCATAAGAGCACGTGTTAAGAGTGTGGGGCGGGTTCCTTTACTGGGAACCCGCCCCACACTCTTTTGCGTTGCCCTAGTGTTCTGTTCTAAGGTGCCTTCTCTTTATAAATGTTTTTAGAATGCACCTCGAGTATCTGCCATGCGCAATACTTCAAAAGCCTGTTCATATGTTGCTTGGAAAGTCCATTGGCTCACTCGTCGACCTTCATAGTCCATGCTCGCTACGTCATGGTGTCTAATCGATTCGTGGAAGCCAGTGTACTTCTTATCAGAGCCGGCTCCAGTGTATTTCAACCAAACATAGGCCCGATGCAACTCTGAGCCGTAAGGAAGGTTGGGGTTCCGCTTGGTCCAGGGCTCTTCCTCATTCGGAGGATTCATATCGGGTAGCTTGACCGCCGGACTACCAGCTAGGCGGTATGCCATGATTACTGTCGTCGTTTCATTCGCGGGGGCATCGTAATGGAAATTCCCATCACTCCAACCCCAGGTAATGCCCCGCTGACGAGCCCACATCACCACGGGAAAACGCGGATCATCAGTCTTAATATCACCATAAGGAGACTGAGCCGGAAGATTCTTCACCTCAGGAGAACCCGACAGGCGATACAAATACTCCACAAACTGCCCACGGGAAATTACGGTGTTTTCTTCGATTAGCTG
The DNA here is from genome assembly GCF_001810775.1 of Rothia sp. HMSC062H08. Classification (NCBI taxonomy): domain Bacteria; kingdom Bacillati; phylum Actinomycetota; class Actinomycetes; order Micrococcales; family Micrococcaceae; genus Rothia; species Rothia sp. HMSC062H08. The sequence continues at coordinate 344,974 of NZ_KV802651.1, read as the reverse complement.
ATACTTCTGGTATTCAGAAATTAGACCAACGCACTCAGCCCAGTCGTAGATAATCTTGCGACCGTAAGTCACATAAGCATTCGGAAGGTACTTATATTCGTAGATTGCGCGGTCGTTACAGGTCACCGCCGGTTCATTGGGCTGCACAATAGGGGTCACTTGGCGAGGTTTCAGAACACCAAGAGAATATGCCGGCACGCTACCGCACACCATGGCACCAGCCAACAGTACCGTGCCACCAGCCTGGATAACCCGCCTCGTAGGGCGAGCAAATAATTGTCGAAGCATCATAGCTCCTTCACGAACAGAGGGGAGGCACAATCTTTGTGCACCCCAATGAGTAGAACGTTCTCAGCGTATCAAAAATCCTAACCTTCAGGTAGAGATTTAGGGAACATGTAATGATACGAAAGTAAAAGAGTGTTATATAAATATGAGGGCTGTATCGGTGAATCCTCCAGCTGGCATGACGCAGTCTCAAAGCCAGCACATAACCACGAGGCAGCAAACTGGTATATCAGCTCATGGGCTAGCGACTGCACCTTTACAGGAGTACGCTCAGACAACCCCTACGGGCCAAGCAAAGAAGTACCCCTAGAAACAATCCTTGCTTCACTGTGGGGCTTCTATCTTGAAGGTAGTGTTAGGCGTTTGAATATTATTGGAGCAAACGCATACGACGAATGCCACATGGACTACGAAGACAATAACAAACCTAAACCCAAGGTTCTGAACGATAAATGGAAGTTTTCTATTAAAAATTCCCTGAACCCACCCTACAAGATTGAAATTAATCAGTATGTCTATAAATCTACTGAGACCCCAGTGGGAACTTCCAATAAAAAAGAATATATAGTTGTGGAATAAATTCATAAACGTATCCCCGCTTATGTATTGATACATAAGCGGGGATACGTTTCTTATTTAAATTTGAAAGATTTATCTGCCAGACGAATCACTTCAAAGGCCTGCTCATACGTAGCGTAAGTCAACCACTCAAATTCATCATTAGGTGATACGATACCATGCTGTCGATACGATACGTTCTCGACAGAATCTTTATTATTTGGATTCTGAAGACCATAGTATAACCAGGTGTATGCCTTATGAAGCTCCGAATTATAGGGCATATTCGGCCATTTTTCCTTCCAAGGAGTATATAGGAAATAGGCATTAGGATCGTCTACTTCTACCGTTACGTTTGGACTACCCGCCAATCGATACACCATCAAGGCAGTAGCAGCCTCACTAGCAGGGGTATCGTAATGGAAATTCCCATCACTCCAACCCCAGGTAATGCCCCGCTGACGAGCCCACATCACCACGGGAAAACGCGGATCATCAGTCTTAATATCACCATACGGAGACTGAGCCGGAAGATTCTTCACTTCGGGAGAACCTGACAGACGGTATAGATACTCCACAAACTGGCCGCGAGAAATAACACTATCTTTCTTGACCATTTTGTACTTCTGACGCTCAGAAATCAGACCAACACACTGTGCCCAACTAAAGATAACGCGACGCCCCAACTCGCCATCTTGCCGATAATACTCATATTCTGCGCGGTCGTTACAGGTCACTGCCGGTTCGTCCGGTTGCACAATAGGGGTCACCTCGTGAGGCTTCAAATGCCCGGTGGCATACGCCGGAACACTGCCGCACACCATGGCGCCAGCCAGCAGTACCGTGCCGCCAGCCTGGATAGCCCGCTTCGTAGGACGGGCGAATAATTGTCGAAGCATCATAGCTCCTTCAAAATAAGAGGGGAGGCACAATCTTTGTGCACCCTCATGAGTAGAACGTTCTCAGCGTATCAAAAATCCTAACCTTCAGGTAGAGATTTAGAGAATATGCAATGAGGTGAAAACAAAAGAGTGTGGGGCGGGTTCCTTTACCGGGAACCCGCCCCACACTCTTTCGTCTTACTACTGGGCCGCCAGCTGCTCGCGGATACGCGCCACCGTCACCGCATCCGTCGTATTCTCACCCAGCAGGTTCGGCTTACCCGCACCGTGATAATCACTCGAACCCGTCACCAGCACCTCACGGCCCGCCGCACGCTGACGCTCAATGAACTCCAGCAGACGCGCCCGGTCCTCCGGGGAGTTCTCACGGTGATACACCTCCACGCCCGCCAGGCCAGCATCCACCATCAAACCCAGGTACTCCAGGCTCAACGCGGGTCCACGCATCGTACTCATCGGATGCGCAATCACCGGCACGCCCCCAGCCTCACGCACCAGACGCACCGCCTCCAACGGGTCCAGCGCATCCTGCGGCACATAGTAGGGGCTGCCCGTGTACAGCAGCTTCGCGAAAGCCTCAGAACGGTCAGCAACCACGCCAGCGGCAACCAGCGCGTCAGCAATATGGGGGCGGCCCACCGCCGTGTTCCCCTCCCCCACCTGCGCCAACACGTCGTCCCAGGTTAGCGGGTAGTCGGCGGCAAGACGCTGCACAATAGCCTGCGCGCGGCCCTTACGGCTGGCGCGAATCGCCTCCACACGGCGCGCCAACTCTGAACCCACCGGGTCAAAACCATAAGCGAGCAGGTGAATGGTCTTCGTGCGTGAGCGACCCTCACCGTCGGTGTAACGGTAACGGCAGGAGAACTCGGCACCCGGCAGAAAATCCAGACCGTGCTCATCCGCCAGCTGAGCCGCCTGTGCCCACCCAGCCGTCGTATCGTGATCAGTCAGCGCGAATCCCGCCAACCCGGTGCGAGCAATCAGCGGCACCAGCTCAGTCAGGCTCTGCGTGCCGTCAGAAATAGCGGAGTGAATATGCAGGTCGTAGCGCCCGGCAGGGTTCTGGTTTTCAGGCGCGCCCAATTCAGCGGGCTGCGGTGCCTGCTTCGCATGAGGTGCACTGTTCCGGTGTTCTGTGTGCGTCATATTCTCTCCTTCCCCGCCCCTGCTAGTTCGTCGCCACCTCAGCGGGGTTTTAAGGCATGTCATCTACTCTTCTGATTCAACCCTACCAATATCGGCGGCGCAATATCGGGCACCCGGTCGCAGGTCAAAGATATATTCTGACCCACCGCACCCTCTCTTATGGTCAAAAGCGCTAAAACACCTGCCCACCTGTGGTGAAGGCGATATGATTAACCCATGACTGAGAACAACGAGAAGAGCACCGAAGCTCAGAAGACTGACCACCGCAGCACCCCCAAGGCGTCTGCGTTCACCGAATTCATTGCTAAGGACTGGGCACCTGCCGAAGATGACGGCTACACCCGCGAGCCCGTAGCAGACTACGCAGCTGAGCGCCGCGCCAAGATCTCCAAGGCATTCCCCGGCGAGCGCCTCGTCCTGCCCGCAGGCCCGCTGAAGGTCCGCTCCAACGACTGCGACTACCGCTTCCGCCCCCACTCGGCGTTTGCGCACCAGACCGGTCTGGGCATCGACCACGAGCCCGACGCCGTGCTGGTCTTCGAGCCCGTCGAAGAGGGCACCGGCGACAACGGTTCCAACCACGAAGTAACCCTGTACTTCCGCCCGCTGGCTGGCCGCGACACCGCAGAGTTCTACGCGGATGCACGCTACGGCGAGTTCTGGGTTGGCCCCCGCCCCACCCTGAAGGAATTCTCCGAGCGTTACGGTCTGCGTACCCGCGACCTGTCCGAGCTTGAGGTTGCTATCACTAAGAACGCCGGCAATCAGGGCCTGGGCGGCGTGAACATCCGCCTGGTCCGCAATGTTGACCCGGCTGTTGACGCGCTGGTTGACACCTCCCGCTACAACACCGGCGTGGAGCTGGAGCAGGCTGACAAGTTGGACTCCGAACTGGCCGTGGCTCTCTCCGAGGCTCGCCTGATTAAGGACGCTATCGAGGTTGAGAACCTGCAGCGTTCCGTTGACATGACCGTCAAGGGCTTCGAAGAGGTCATTCGTGAACTGCCGAAGGCTAAGGAGCACCACCGCGGTGAGCGCGTCGTTGAGACTGCGTTCTTCTCCGTGGCACGTACCGACGGTAACGACCTGGGCTACGACACCATCGCAGCGTGCGGTAACAACGCAACCATCCTGCACTGGATCCGTAACAACGGCACCGTCGATGACGGCAAGCTGCTGCTGCTGGACGCAGGCGTTGAGGACGACACCCTGTACACCGCAGACGTGACCCGCACCTTCCCCGTGAACGGTAAGTTCACCGAGGTTCAGGCGAAGGTCTACAACGCTGTGCTGGAGGCTGCTGACGCCGCATTCGCTGTGGCGAAGCCGGGCCGTAAGTTCCACGAACTTCACGACGCCGCGATGGAGGTTCTGGCTCACCGTCTGGAAGAGTGGGGTCTGCTGCCGGTTTCTGCCGAGGTTTCCCTCACCATTGAGGGCGGTCAGCACCGCCGCTGGATGCCGCACGGCACCAGCCACCACCTGGGCCTGGACGTGCACGACTGCGCGCAGGCGAAGGCTGAACTGTACATGTGGGCTGAGCTGGAGCCGGGCATGGTCTTCACCATTGAGCCGGCCCTGTACTTCAAGGACGAGGACCTGTCGGTTCCCGAGGAGTACCGCGGTATCGGTATCCGCCTTGAGGACGACGTGCTCTGCACCGAGGACGGCAACGTGAACCTGTCTGCTGCACTGCCCCGCACCGTTGAGGGCATTGAGGAGTGGATGGCGAAGCTGGCGAAGTAACGTCTAGCTCCCAGTTACGTTAGTAACGTTTTATAGGGAAAGCCCCTCACCGATTCGTTCGGTGAGGGGCTTTCGCGTGTCTTCTAAGTGCTGTCTTCTATGCCGGTTTCCCGCCGTTGTGGGTGGCTACCGCCATTGCAGGTTCGGTTATTCGGAGTCCTGCGAGGAGTTATCGTGCGAGGACTTATCGTGCAGGCCCTGCGGGCGCGGGGTCGGACGCTGCGGCTTGGGCTGAATCAGCTTCGCGTATTCTTCCGGGTCGTCCACGCGCAGACCGTACCGCTGTGCCGGGCGCTTCTGCACATCTGACTTCTGACCGGTCGCACGGTCAGTACTTGCCTGTTCCTGTTCGGCAGACTGTGCGGATTGTGCGGACTGTGCGGGGGCAACCGGTGCGGGCATGTTCTGCGCCGCGCTCTGAGCCACCGCGTTCTGCGCGGTCGTATCACGCTCGGGCAGGTTCTGATTCGGTGCCGGCTGGCTACCCGCCTGCGCACGGTACGAGGGTGCCTTCGGGGCGCCGGTCGGAACCGGTGCACCATTCATCGAAACGGTGCTCTGAGCGGCACGAGCCTGCGAAGCTTCCGGGGCAGCCGCCGCACGCGCAGCCGCAACCGCCGCCGAGAAGCGAGGGTGCGCACCCAGCACGCGGCGCGCATCCTGAGCGTACTCCGGCAGAGCGTACATCACGGTACGCGAGGGGATTGATTCAGTACGTATCGGGTGGCGACTGCCGTGGGAGCGACGCAGAACGTACATTTGCCACAGCACAAACATAGCCACCGACAGCAGCACATACTTTATTGCCTCAATAGCAGAGGAATCATTAGTCGAGGTCATAACCAGCAATGAAAAAAACGCGCCGAATCCTGCACCTCGAAGCGCTGCAAAAGTCAAGATACGACCATACGGCAACGGCACCGGGTACTCCACCTGGCGGATACCGTCATTGACCAGGTACAGCGCCGTGACCGGATAATCCTGCTCGCTAAGCACGTCAAAAGCGGCGAGCGCATCATCGTGACGAACGAAGGAGGCGATCGCCTCACCGGCGGGCAGGGGCTTGCCCTGAGCCTGCGCCAGGCGCGAGGCAACGAAAGAAGAAGTCGGGGTCGAGGGAATATTCGGCAGGTTAGAAGTCATGGCTCCTATTCTACCGCCCACCCTAACCCTGGACCCGGTGGGCAGTCAGCTCCTCTACAGGCGTAGCGAACACCTGTTCAATTAGGCTTCTCAAAGTGCGAATCCCCGCGGCGGAGCGTACCCTAGAGAGGTGAGCAATTCGAAGTTCAGCACCCCCAGCAAGATTTACATTGCCCGCCTTTTGGGCCTCGACGTTTTTGACCCCTTCGGTGACCGCCTCGGCCGTCTCCGAGACGTCGTCGTGCTCAAACGCGGCCTGGGCGCATCCATTGCGGGCGCCCGCCCCGCCAAGGGCAGCGAACCCATTGTTGTCGGCATCATCGTTGAGGTGCTCGGCAAGAAACGCGTGTTCATGCCCATGACCCGAGTGCGTAGCATCGACGCCTCCCAGATTATTTCAACCGGCCTGGTGAACCTGCGCCGCTTCGAACAGCGCAACTCTGAGACTCTCATCGTCGGTGAGCTCTTCGACCGCCGCGTGCGTCTGCTCGACGGCAGCGGCGACGCCGTCATTGAGGACGTCGCCATTGAGCAGCGCCGCAACGGCGACTGGGGCGTGACCGAACTGTTCGTTTCCCGCGTCAGCTCCTCCTCCAGCACGTGGCGCCGCCGCTCCAAGGAGACCCTCATCGTCGACTGGGACGAGGCTCTGCTCTCCACCGACGTGGAGCCGCAGGCGGCAACCGCGTTCGTGGCGAACCATGAGAACTCCAAGCCCGCCGACCTTGCGGACGCCATCCACGAGATGAGCGATAAGCGCATGGTCGAAATCGCCGCCGAGCTGCAGGATGAACGCCTCGCGGACGTTCTGCAGGAGCTGCCCGCCGAGGACCAGGTGCAGATTCTCTCGCACCTGGACGACGAGCGTGCCGCGCAGGTCCTCGAAGAGATGGAACCGGACGACGCCGCCGACCTGCTCATCGAGCTGGACGACGCCCAGCGTGAAAAGCTGCTCGAACTCATGGAACCCGACGAAGCAGACGACGTGCGTCGACTTCTCGAATACGACGAGGGTACCGCCGGTTCGCTCATGAACCCGGTGCCGATCATCCTCTCCCCCGAGGCGACCGTCGCGGAGGCGCTCGCGCACATCCGCGCCGAGGAGATCCCTCCGGCGATGGCGGCTGCCGTCATGGTGACCCGCCCGCCCCTGGAAACCCCGACCGGCAAGTACCTGGGTCTGGTGCACATGCAGAAGCTGCTGCGTGTGCCGCCGAGCGAGCCGATTGGTCACATCCTCGATACCGACACTGAGCCTGTCTCTGACCAGGCAAGTTTGGAAGAGCTAGCACGCGTGCTGGCGACCTATGACCTGACCATCGTTCCCATTGTGAACGAATCGCACCGCCTGGTAGGCGCAGTGACCATCGACGACGTGCTCGATGCGCTCCTGCCCGAAGACTGGCGCACTTACGATGATGGAACTCCCGTACGAAAGGTAGGACGACGCTTTGCCTGAATCGAACCGCCGCGACGCAAACCGTACCGAAGAGAACCCCCGCATCGATAAGGCGCGCATCCTCAAGGACCGCCTGGAGAAGAAGTACGCTGAACGCAACCGCGAGCGCGGCGACTCCCGCCCGCAGCGTAGCGACTCGCAGCTGAGCACCCCCGGCACCCGCAAGCCGAAGCTGTTCTCGAGCCCCAACCCGGACGCTTTCGGCCGCATGACCGAGGGTTTTGCGCGCTACATGGGTACCCCGCAGTTCCTGATGTGGATGACTATTTTCTGTGGCGTGTGGCTGGCGTGGAACTCCCTGGCGCCGGAGGAGATGCAGTTCGACCCGCGTAGCCTGAACTTCACCCTGCTGACCCTGATGCTGTCCCTGCAGGCTTCTTACGCTGCTCCCCTGCTGCTGTTGGCGCAGAACCGTCAGGACGACCGCGACCGCGTGGTGGCCTCTGAGGACCGTAAGCGTGACCAGCAGAACCTGGAGGAGACCCAGTACCTGACCCGCGAGATTGCTTCGCTGCGTATTGCTCTGCGTGAGGTTGCGACCCGTGACTTTGTCCGTAGCGAGCTGCGCGACATTCTTGAGGAACTGCAGAACATTGCGCAGGAGCAGGAGCGTCACGCCGAGCAGCTGCAGGACATCAGTGAGGACATTGAGGACCTGGAGGAGGCTATCGACGATATCGACACTTCCGAGGGTGAGGAGAAGGACGCTGAGGAGCAGGGCTCTGATAGCCAGAACTCTGAGGGCACGGACTCTAATAACACGGAGAACGGTACCGAGCAGGCACCTGACAAGGCTGAACGCCCTGCGAAGGACTCCCCACAGGATTCCCACCGAGGCGATTTGAGCCAGCCTCAGAGCCGCGAATCCCAGCAGGCACAGCAGCAGGCAGAGCGCACCCGTGAGGGAGGCGCCCGTGACCGCTAATTCGCCCCTGCAGGATGCGCTCTACGCGGCGCTCGCCCGCGTCGAGGATCCCGAACTGCGCCGCCCCATTACGGAGCTGGGCATGGTGGAGACTGCACTCGTGCATCCTGAACTGGATGAGCACGGTGAGCCGATTCCCGGCCGCCACTGGGCTGAGGTCACGGTGCTACTCACCATTGAGGGTTGCCCGCTGAAGAACACCATCGAGCAGCAGGTTCGTGACGCCGCCGCCACCGTTGAGGGTATCGACCGTGTGCAACTGCAGGTGGGTGCGATGAACCCGCAGCAGCGTTCCGCCCTGCGTTCGATGCTCAAGCCGGAGCGTTCCAACCCGTTTACCGCACCCGGTTCGCTGACCCGCGTGTTCGGTGTGGTGTCCGGTAAGGGCGGCGTGGGTAAGTCCTCCATGACCGCGAATCTTGCCGCCGCGTTCGCTTCGCGCGGGCTTGCGGTGGGCATTATTGACGCGGATGTGCACGGCTTCTCCATCCCCGGTCTGTTGGGCATTACCGACGCCCCGACCCGCCTGGATGACCTGATTCTTCCGCCGACCGTGGACGTGCCCGCCCCCGCCCAGCGTTGGGGTGAGCAGAAGGTCAGCGGCGGCTTTATTCGCGTGATTTCTATCGGCATGTTCCTCAAGGGCAACGAGCCGGTGGCGTGGCGCGGCCCCATGCTGCACCGTGCCCTGGAGCAGTTCATCATGGACGTGCACTTCGGTGCCCTGGATGTGTTGCTACTCGATTTGCCTCCGGGCACCGGCGACATCGCTATCTCCATGGCGCAGCTGCTGCCCAACGCGGAGCTTGTGCTCATCTCCACCCCGCAGCACGCCGCCGTGGATGTGGCCGAACGCGCCGGCACCCTGAGCCTGCAGACCGGTCAGAAGGTCGTGGGTGTGGTGGAGAACATGGCTGCCATGACCCTGCCGGACGGCACCGTGCTCGACATGTTCGGTTCCGGTGGCGGTCAGGTGCTCGCTGAGCGTCTCTCGGAGGCGCTCTCCTACCCCGTCCCGCTGCTCGGCTCGGTCCCCCTGGACGTGAACCTGCGCACCGGCGGTGACGAGGGCATGCCCGTCGTGTGGGGTCGCCCCGACTCCGCAACCGCCGAAGAGATCCAGTCCATCGCTTCGAAGCTTCTGCACTCTGGCGAGTCGAGGGCGGGGCAGAGCCTGCCGCTCTTCGTCTAGGGCTAGAGCCTCTACAAAAGCTGATACAGAAAGAACCCCGCGCCGTGACCGGTGCGGGGTTCTTTCGTTTCAAAATCTTAGGTGGCGTCCACGTCGAAGGGGGCGTACGCGCCTCGCGGGAGGGAGTGGCTCTCGGCCTTCTCCTGCTCCTTCAGCAGCGCCTCCTCGCGGGCCTTCGCCTCGCGCTCGCGCTCGGCGTCGTCCTCGGCGAATGCCTGACGCACGATCACGCGGGGGTCGTACTGGCGGGGGTCGTACTGGCGCCAGTTGATGTCCTCCAGGCCCGTCTCGCCCAGGGCCTCTTTGAAGTCGTCCTTAGCGTCGAAGGCCATGCGGCGCACGGTCTTGACGAACTCGCGAATCTGACGGGCGTATTCGGGCATGCGTTCGGGGCCAATCACCACGAACGTGATGATGGCCAGAATAATCAACTCGGTGCCACTAATACCAAACACAGAATATAGATTATCAGCTCCGGGCCGGTGCCGCCGACCAAAAGGGCCCATACGAACGTGTCTTTAAGCTCTGGACCTGCGGGATGCGCGAGCTAAAGCCCCGCCGAAAGTATTGCGCCCTCGGCTAAGAACGCCACAACAGCGGTTTACGGCGGATAATCTCCACCGCCGGGTAAAACGCTGCGGCTCCTACCGCAGACACGCCCGCCTCCCGAACGCAAAAGACCGCCGGCAGCACACCGGCGGTCTCGCAAAACAGTATTCGGTTTACGGCGGATAATCTCCACCGCCGGGGAGCTGTTTCCAATGCCACAGCCAGCCCACCCAGCCCCACTGCGCGCACGCGCCCGCAACCAGCAACGCCCAGCGGTAAGCTCGCGAACGGCTCAGCGCCGCCGCCACCACGACCAGCGGGAACAGCGGTAGTAGCAGACGGAACGTCGACGACTGCGGGTTGAGGAACAGAATCAGGTAGGCGAAGTAGCAGACGCACCACAGATTCAGCGGGGCCGCCAAAACGCTTCGCGCAACCGGGCTCAGGCACAGCGCGGCGAAACCCAGGATCAGCAGAACCAGCAGGATCGGGGCCGCATACCCAAAGTACAGGTACCCCTGTGTCAGCCACGGCTGAATCGGTGCCAAATGGGTACCGCGCCACGCCGTCTCCGTGGCGGTGTACGCATCCACACGGCCCGTAGCCGACCACGCAATCGCGGGCCACACCAGCGCGCACGCACACACCAGCAGGGCGCTCACCAGCTGCCCCGCACGGCGCACAAACGCCGTGCCAATGCCCATAGCGCGACTCGACCGAACCCAGCAGGCGAACCACCACAGGCCCGCCGCTGCACCCAGCGGAACGCCCACCGGGCGGGAAAGGCAGGCCAGGGCCGCAACCGGCACCAGCCAGCCGTAACGCCCCTTCACGAGGCACAGCAGCGCACCGGCCAGGAACACCAGGTTCAGTGACTCGGCGTAAGGCACCTGAAGCACGGGAGCCACCGGCAGGAACGACACCAGGGCCGTGCCCCACAGGGCCAGCGAGGAGGCGGGCTCAGCATCGGCGGAGTCAGATCCGGAACGCGCGAGGCGGGCCGCCTTCACCGAGGCGTCAAAGAGCAGGTAGATGATCCAGGCCGCCGCGAAACCGGCCAACAACGCGACGGTGGCGGCCACCGGGTAGTAGGCGATGCCCGTCAGGCGGCTGATTCCCTGCGAGAGTAGCGGAAAGATGGGGTAAAACGCCCACTGATTCTGCTGGACGACACCCATCGCGTTGACCGGCAGCTCGCTCGGGTAGCCGTTGAGCGCAATCTGCTCGTACCAGCCGGCATCCCAGGTGCTGATGAAGGAGAGGTAGCTCAGGTGCTCGCCCCAGGGGCCGCGCAGCTGCTGCTGGCCGACCACGGCGAACACCACGAAGCCCCACACACGCGAAATCCCGTAGATGAGCAGCACCGAAAGCCAGGCCGGCAGGGCGCGCAGACGCTCCCCCACGCGGCGCAGACGCTCGGCGGAGGAGGTGTACATCCATGTCAGGGCCTCGTCGAAGGACTCGGACCGGTTCTGCTCGACGCGGGATGCGGTATGCTCCGCCGGCTCGCTCGATTCGGTGAGCCCGGCGCGTGCGCTCATCGGGCCTCCCCGCTCTGCGGCTTCTCGGCGGAGGATACCGCGGAGGCGCCCGAGGGCTTGTCCACGTGGTGATCCACGAAGTCGTGGGCGCTCAGGGTCCGCTCAACGTTACCGGTATGCGGCACGGCCAGAGGAAGGGGTTCCGGCTCTTCTTGCACGGCCCGGGGGCCCTCGGCGGGCACGGCCTGCGATGCGGGGGCCCTGAAGGGCTTGGCGATGACGTCCAGGTCGTCGACCGTGTCGAAGACTCCCAGGCCGTCACGGCCCACGGCGTTGAAGAACGCTGCGCCGGGCACGGCGCGGTGGCCGCCGAGCGCAATCACCGTGAACGAGGCGATGACCAGCAGGATCAGGGCGAGCAGAATCAGAAGAATGTTCAACTCTGTCCTCTCGAATAACGTGTATGGATACTCTCCATCTTAGAAGAGAGATGCGTTGTCTCCCCTTCTATGACGCTGTGAGATGCCGGCCGGCCGGGGCGACAACGCGGTGGCCGGCAGACGGAGGGCTTTGGTCCGGGTTCGCGCACGGGGTTCGCGCACGGGGCCCATGCCGCCGTTCGGCACGCAACCGGGCCGGGAAGCGCCTCCTAGTCCTCGTCGTCGCGGTCGCTGAGTAGACAGGCGCGCAGGTCCGCGTGGCAGCGGGTCAGCTGGCTGAAGCGTACGTGCTCGTTATCGGTATGGGCCAGCAGGGCGTCACCGGGGCCGAAGTTCACGGCCGGGATTCCGATTTCACTCAGGCGCGCCACGTCCGTCCAACCGTACTTCGGCTGGGGCTCCTGCCCCACCGCCTCAATCAGGGAGGCGGCCAGCGGGGTGTCCAGGCCGGGTCGGGCCGCCGGGGAGAGGTCCACGAAGTCCAGCTCGTACCCGGCGAACACCTCGCGAACGTGGGCAACAGCCTCGTCCAGGGTCTTGTCCGGGGCGAAGCGGTAGTTCACGTGCATTGCCGCCGCGTCGGGAATCACGTTTCCGGCCACGCCGCCAGAGATCTGCACCGCGTTCAGGCCCTCGCGGTAGTCCAGCCCCTCCACAGCGATGGTCTTCGGCTCGTAGGAGGCGAGCGCCGCCAGCGCGGGCGCCAGGGCGTGGATCGCGTTCTCGCCGCGCCAGGCCCGGCCCGAGTGGGCGGCCAGGCCGCGGGTGCGCACGAAGAAACGCATGGTGCCGTTGCAGCCGCCCTCAATCGTGCCGTTGGTCGGTTCGAGTAGCACACCGAAGTCGGCGTCGGTGATGAGCTCGCCGTGGTTGCGAATCAGGCGCGCCAGGCCGGAGAGCTCGCTCGCGACCTCCTCGTGGTCGTAGAAGATGTAGGTCAGGTTGTAGTCGGTGTCCCGCGCGGTCAGCTCGGCGGCAAGCTTCAGCTGGACGGCCACGCCACCCTTCATATCGGTCGCGCCGCGTCCGTAGAGCACGTACTCGCCGTCTTCCTCGCGAACGGTGGCCGGCACGGTGCCGAGGGAACCCTCGACGGTGGGCAGGGGCACGGTGTCCAGGTGACCGGCCAGGATAATGCGGGTGCGTTCCCCCTCTTCACCGGGCATCGGCGGGAATTCGGTGCGGGCGATGATGGCGTCCCCGTCGCGGGTCAGATGCAGGTGCGGGTAGGCCGCGAGCGCCGCGTACACGGCGTCGGCCAGGTCCTTCTCGTGGTCGGATACCGATTCGTAGTCGAGCAGGGCGCGGGTCAGCTCGGGCATGGATACGTTCAGGTCCAGGGGTGCGTGGTGATTCACAGTCATCCCTCCACGATACAGGCTGTGGGCGCCCCGCATCCCGGGGCGCGCGCATCTGTTCGTGAGACGAACGCCGACGATCCTGATGCTCGGTGTGCTACAGCCCATATAATGGTGTGCATGTCTGAAAACACTCCCCGTTACGCCTCCGGCGTCGCACTGGTCAATGTTGTTGTCTCTGGCGAGCACGCCGGCACCGTCCTGGATGCTTGGTTCCCCGCCCCCTCCCTCACCCAGACCCCCGACCTGTCCATCGCGGACGAGCTGGAGGAGCTGGCCGCTGAGCACCCGGCGCGCAACGCCCGCACCGAGGTGCGTACCGCCTCCATCAACCTGGATGAAGCACCCGAAGACGCGGTCGACGCGTACCTGCGTCTGCACCTGCTCTCCCACACTCTGGTTCGCCCCAACGAGCTGAACCTGGACGGCCTGTTCGGTACCCTCGCGAACGTGGCGTGGACTAACCACGGCCCGGTGCTCGCCGCCGAGTTCCAGAAGCTCGCAATTGGTCTGCGCAAGCTGGGCCACCTGAGTGTGAGCCACATTGATAAGTTCCCGCGCCTGGTGGATTACGTGGTTCCCACCGGCGTGCGTATTGGCGACGGCGACCGCCTGCGCCTGGGCGCGCACCTGGCCTCCGGAACGACCGTGATGCACGAGGGCTTCGTGAACTTCAACGCCGGCACCCTGGGCACCTCCATGGTTGAGGGCCGTATCTCGCAGGGCGTTGTGGTCGGCGACGGCTCGGATGTGGGCGGCGGCGCCTCCACGATGGGCACCCTCTCCGGCGGCGGCAAGAAGCGCGTATCCATTGGTGAGCGTTCCCTGCTGGGCGCGGAGTCCGGTATCGGTATTGCCCTGGGTGATGACTGCGTGGTTGAGGCTGGTCTGTACGTGACCGCCGGTTCGCGCGTGAGCGTTCTGCTGCCCGGTCAGGAGGCGCGCGTGGTGAAGGCTGCGGAGCTGTCCGGCGTGTCGAACCTGCTGTTCCGCCGCAATTCGATCAGCGGCGCGATTGAGGTTCTGCCGCGTGCGAAGAACACCGTGGAGCTGAACGAGGCGCTGCACCTGAACTAGTCTGTACCTGGACTAGCGCTGGTTGCCCTTGCAAACGTTGGGGGTCGGCCCGTGAACTTTAGGGGTCGGGATGCGTGAAGCATCCCGCCCCTTTTTTCTACGTTGTGCGCGGGGCTCGCATCCCATCCTCGATAACTTCACCGTCCGTAGCCCTTTACGCGCCTCCCACATGCTCACACCGGAGTGCACAAGCGCACAGTGCATAAAACCATTCTGTTGCCCCGACCCCTGTACCATTAGATACAGCTCAACAGCACATGCTCCGTCCGGTTCACACCGGAATTTTTGCTCGAAAGGACATCATGAAGGTACTCGTTACCGGCGGTGCCGGCTACATTGGCTCGCACACCGTACTTGAATTGCTCAAGGCAGGCCACGACGTCGTCGTCATGGATAACCTCGCCAACTCCTCCGAAGAGTCCCTCAAGCGCGTCACCGAGCTGGCCGGCCGCGCTCCCGAATTCCACAAGGTTGATCTGCTCGACCTCGAGGGCATGAAGGCCCTCTTCAAGCAGGTTCGCCCCGACGCCGTGATTCACTTTGCGGGTCTGAAGGCTGTGGGTGAGTCCGCTGAGAAGCCGCTGTGGTACTACCAGACCAACGTGGCCGGCACCCTGAACCTGCTCTACGCCATGGACGAGGCCGACTGCCACTCCATCGTGTTCTCCTCCTCCGCTACCGTGTACGGCGAGCCCGAGTCCATGCCGCTCATCGAGAAGATGAACATGGATGCGCAGTCCTGCTACGGCCGTACCAAGGAGCACATCGAGGACATGCTGGTCGACCTGGCCGCTTCCGACTCCAAGTGGAACATTGCTCTGCTGCGCTACTTCAACCCCGTTGGTGCACACGAGTCCGGCCGTATCGGCGAGGACCCGGCGGGTATCCCGAACAACCTGGTGCCCTTCATCGCCCAGGTTGCAGTGGGTCGCCGCGACCACCTGAACGTCTTCGGCAACGACTACCCGACCGTTGACGGTACCGGTGTGCGCGACTATATCCACGTGGTCGACCTGGCCGACGGCCACCTGAAGGCGCTGAACTACATTGCTGAGCACGGCGGCCTGCACACCTGGAACCTGGGTACCGGTAACGGCTACTCGGTTCTGCAGGTTCTGCACGCATTCGAGGAGGCGTGCGGTAAGGAGCTGCCGTACAAGATTGTGGATCGTCGCCCCGGTGACGTTGCGGTCTCGTACGCCGACCCCTCCTCCGCCCTGGCTGACCTGGGTTGGAGCGCTACCCGTGATATCAAGACCATGGTTCGCGACCACTGGAACTGGCAGAAGAATAACCCCAACGGTTACGAAGCCTAAACAGTTTTAGCCCCTCCTGCGGGGGTGTTACAGGATGCCCGATAGGTGTTGTCTCACCTATCGGGCACTTTTCTGCGCTTTTTTCGAAATTTTTACCAAGTCGTGACTACCTCCCCAAAGGCGTTTGACACCTCGTGAGTGAGTAGAGATAGGGAAGAATATATTCCCTAGTCAGAGCCTTTTGTGAAGATGGGGTGTTTTTTACCCATATTTTTACGTCAAAAATACTATAACTATGCATTCATGCTTAAAAATTCACATTGCTTACACAGTAAAGTGAATATTTTGCAGACAGGAAACCGCATGAGGCGTAAGCTGAAAACTCAGCATACAGACAACCCGCATCATAGACGCACCTCACGTGAAAGGGTTCATCATGTCCGCACAGGCAGCTCCCGAAGCGCAGAAAAACCTCATCGAAATCGCCAACGTCAACAAGTACTACGGCACCAACCACGTTCTGAAGAACATCAATCTTTCCGTGGGAAAAGGTGAGGTCGTCGTCCTCCTCGGCCCCTCCGGTTCCGGCAAATCCACCCTCTGCCGAACCATCAACCGCCTCGAAACCATCTCCAGCGGTTCCATCAAGATTGACGGGCAGGAACTGCCCAAGGAGGGCCGCGCCCTCGCCAAGCTCCGCGCAGAGGTCGGCATGGTGTTCCAGTCCTACAACCTCTTCGCGCACAAGACCATCCTGGACAACGTGACCCTCGGACCCCGTCGAATCCGCAAAATGTCCAAGTCAGAGGCAGATGCAGAAGCCATGAACCTGCTCGCGAAAGTCGGCGTGGATTCCCAAGTGCACAAGATGCCCGCAGAGCTTTCCGGCGGTCAGCAGCAGCGCGTCGCCATCGCCCGCGCACTCGCCATGAAGCCCAAGGTCATGCTCTTCGACGAACCCACCAGCGCGCTCGACCCCGAAATGGTCAACGAAGTGCTCGACACCATGGTCTCCCTCGCACGGGAAGGCATGACCATGATCGTGGTGACCCACGAGATGGGCTTCGCCCGCAAGGCAGCAGACCGCATCGTCTTCCTTGCCGACGGCGAGATCGTCGAAGAGGCGCACCCGGACGAGTTCTTCACAAACCCGAAGAGCGAGCGCGCCAAGGACTTCCTCTCCAAGATCATCAACCACTAAAGCAGAGGGACCAACATGCAAAAATATTCACGCAAGCTCGCGGCACTCGCCGCAGCAGCATCCCTCGCTCTGACCGGCGTCCTCGCCGGATGCTCCAGCGCAGACAGCGACCACAAGATCCGCATCGGCATCAAAGTAGACCAGCCCGGCCTCGGTTACCAGGACGGCAACACCTACACCGGCTTCGACGTGGAGGTGGCACGCTACGTCGCCGGTAAGCTTGGCTACTCCGAAGAGCAGATTGAGTTCGTCGAATCCCCCGCCGCTAATCGCGAAAACATGCTCAACACCGGTCAGGTAGACATGATTTTTGCGACCTACTCCATCTCTGAAAGCCGCAAGAAGACCGTGGACTTCGCCGGCCCCTACTACACGGCTGGTCAGGACCTGCTCGTGCGTGCCGATAACACCGATATTCACGGCCCGGACGACCTCAACGGCAAGAACCTCTGCTCCGTCACCGGCTCCACCAGCGCCCAGAAGGTGCAGGACAAGTTCGCCAAGAACGTGAACCTGGTCAAGCAGAACAGCTACTCCGACTGCGTGGTCGCCCTCAACGGCGGCGTGGTGGACGCCGTCACCACCGACGACATAACCCTCGCCGGTCTGGCAGCCACCAAAGCGAACAAGGGCAAGCTGAAAGTGGTCGGCTCCCCCTTCACGACCGAACGCTACGGCGTGGGTCTGCCCAAGGGCACCGACAAGTGCGAAGCCGTGAACAACGCCATCAACGAGATGGTTGCCGACGGTACCTGGGAGAAGCTCATCACCAAGTACACCGAAGGCACCGGCTACCACTACAACACCGAAACCAACCCGCCGCACCTGGGCACCTCCTGCGCCTAGGCCTCTAGAGAGGTTCACGAATGTCATTCTTTGACCAACTCGGCACCCTCCTGTCCAAGTACGATGTGGTTGGCGCCTTCATGACCAATATTCAGCTGACCTTCTGGGCGGCTATTGGCTCGTTCGTTCTCGGTACCGTGCTGGCGCTCATGCGCATCAGCCCCGTCCCGTCCCTGCGCTGGGTGGGCACCGCCTATGTGCACACTGTCCGTAATACTCCGCTCACCATCATGATGACTTTCGCCATTTTGGGTGTGTGGACGCAGTTCCAGCTCTCCTTCTCGCACGATTTCGACACGAACTTCTTCGTGTACGCGGTCATTGCCCTGTCGATTTACCATTCGGCGTTTATCTGCGAGGCGATCCGTTCGGGTGTGAACACCGTGCCTAAGGGTCAGGCTGAGGCGGCACGCGCTATCGGTCTGGGTTTCTTCGACACCGCCCGCCTGGTGATTTTCCCTCAGGCTCTACGCGGTGCCATTACCCCGCTCGGCAATACTCTGATTGCGTTGACGAAGAACAGCACTGTCGCCTCGGTCGCGTCGGTGGCTGAGGCCTCCGGGCTGATGAAATCCATGATTGAGTTCGACGCGAACATGGTGCTCGCTATCTTCATCATGTTTGCGATGGGCTTCGTCATCATTGTTGTTCCCATTGGTGCGTTGACCACCTGGTCATCCCGTAAGCTGGCGGTGAAGCGATGAAAAACCCTTTTATCAGTAATGACACCCGCGCCGCTTCTTCGGTGCTTTTCGATGAGCCGGGTCCTATTGCGCAGCGTCGTATCCGCATCTTCAACATTGCTGCGGTAGTCCTTTTCGCGCTATTTGCGGTGTATGTGCTGACCGTGATGGGTGAGAAGGGCCAGATGGAGCCGGAGAAGTGGACTGATCTGTTCACCGCCCGCGCCTGGAGCTCCTACTACCTGCCGGGCCTCGCCTCGACCCTGTCGGCGGCAGCGGTTTCGGTGGTTACCTCGGTTGCGTTCGGTGTGGTCTTCGGTATTGCTCGACTCTCCCAGTACCGCGTTATCCGCTGGTTCGGCACCGTGGTCGTGGAGTTCTTCCGCGCCGTGCCCGTGCTGATCATGATGATCTTCTTCTGGCTGTTCTTGGGCAAGTACAGCGGTCTTCCGCCTGCTCAGCTGCCCTTCATC
Organism: Rothia sp. HMSC062H08; assembly: GCF_001810775.1. NCBI lineage: Bacteria > Bacillati > Actinomycetota > Actinomycetes > Micrococcales > Micrococcaceae > Rothia > Rothia sp. HMSC062H08. The sequence continues at coordinate 326,248 of NZ_KV802651.1, read as the reverse complement.
GCCGTGGTCATTGGTCTGACCCTGTACAACGGTTCGGTGATTGCTGAGCTGCTGCGTTCGGGCGTGAAGCAGCTTCCTCGCGGTCAGGGCGAGGCGGGTCTTGCGATTGGTCTGACCCCGACCCAAACGCTGATTCGGATCCTGCTTCCGCAGGCGTTCACCGCAATGATGCCCTCGATGCTCAGCCAGTTCGTGGTGATTCTGAAGGATACCGCCCTGGGTTACATCATCTCCTACCCGGAGCTGCTCGCCTCGGCGCGCCGCATCGGTTCCGGTGACGGCAACGTACTGCAGACCCTGATTCTGGCGGCGGCACTCTTCGTGACGGTGAACTTCGTGCTGACGGCTGTAGCAACCGGCATTACGGACAAGCTGGCGTCGCGCACCTCCGCGAAGGTGACCCGAAACCTGATTCCGGACGCTCTGGATAACCCGAACCCGCCGACGATTCAGATGTTCGTGCTCCCCGGCGGCCGCAAGTAGCCACAGCCGAGGTACAGCACTAGGTACAGCAAAGCCCCCGCACTCTCCTTTCGGAAGGGTGCGGGGGCTTCTCTGCTATGCAGGTCAGTTCCCGGCGAGCGGCTCGGTAGCGCCGCGCGGATGGGGTGGCCAGTCTACTTAGCCGCGGAGGCCTTCAGACGCTCGGCGGCCTTGGCCACGGCCTCGTCGGAGGCGGTCAGGGCGATGCGCACGTAGCCCTCGCCGTCCTCGCCGTAGAACACGCCGGGTCCGGCAATGATGCCCAGCTCGGTCAGGCGGCCGATGGAGTCCCAGGTGGACTCGCCGAAGGTGGTCCACAGGTACAGGCCCGCCTCGGAGCCCTCGATGCGTCCGCCGGCGGCGGTGATGGCGTCCTCCAGCACCTCGCGGCGGGCACGGTAGCGGTCCTTCTGCGCCGCAACGTGCGCCTCATCGCCCAGGGCGGCAATCATGGCGGCCTGCACTGGCGCGGGCACGATCATGCCGGCGTGCTTGCGGCTGTTGATAATGTTCGGCATGAGCTCGGGGGCGCCGGCCACGAAGGCGGCGCGGTAGCCGGCCAGGTTCGACTGCTTGGACAGCGAGTAGACGGCCAGCAGGCCGGTGAAGTCGCCGTCGCACACTCGCGGATCCAGGATGGAGGGCACAGGCTTACCGCCGCGGGCCTCGTCCCAGGCACCCCAGCCGAGCTCCGCGTAGCACTCGTCAGAGGCCACCACGGCACCGATTTCGCGGGCCTGCGCCACGATTTCGCGCAGCCGCTCCACGGTGCGGACCGTGCCGTTCGGGTTGGCCGGAGAATTCACCCAGATCAGCTTCACGCGGCTACGGGTGTCTGCATCCAGCTCATCCAGGCTGTCGGCGGGCACGGACTCGGCGCGGGCGAAGCGGGCACCCATATCGTAGGTGGGGTAGGCGATGCGCGGGTACACGACCACGTCGCCGGGGCCCAGGCCCAGCAGGAAGGGCAGCCAGGCCACGAGCTCCTTCGAGCCGATCGTGGGCATGATGGCCTGCGGGTCCAGGCCCTTCACGCCGCGGCGGCGCTCAAACCATTCGGCGATGGCCTCGCGCAGGGCGGGGGTGCCGTGGGTGGTCGGGTAGCCGGGGGCGTCGGATGCCTCGGCGAGCGCGTTGCGGATGAGCTCGGGGGTGGGGTCCACGGGGGTGCCGATGGACAGGTCCACCGGGCCGTCGGGGTGAGCCCCGGCGGTGGCGCGGTAGGGGGCGAGCGCCTCCCAGGGGTATTCGGGCAGGTTCAGGCCGTAAGTCATTGTGTCACCTGGTCGCTTGGGGATTTTTCGTCACTTCAGTCTATCGCCCGGGCTTTGGGGCTGACTAGAGGAAGAGCCCCCATCCCAGCGCCTAGACAGTTTGTCCAGGGGCACACCGCGTGCGGTGCGCATCGGCCGGGGTGGGGGCTCGTGCATCCGGTCACTCGCGCAATTACTCTGCGGGCGCGGATGCTTCAGGTATGGGGTTAGTTGCTCTGCGGGGGCAGTGCCGCGATGAAAGGCACGTCCTTGCCGGTGGGGCCGAGCTTTGCGGCGCCACCGGGGGAACCCAGGTCGTCGAAGAAGTCGGCGTTGGCGCTCACGTATTCGCTCCACTCTTCGGGAACGTCGTCTTCGTAGTAGATGGCCTCGACGGGGCAGACGGGCTCGCAGGCGCCGCAGTCCACGCACTCGTCGGGGTGGATGTACAGGGTGCGGTCACCTTCGTAGATGCAGTCCACGGGGCATTCTTCAACGCAGGCGCGGTCTTTGACGTCCACGCAGGGAAGCGCGATAACGTAGGTCATGGGTCGGTGCCTTTCTCGATGCTGTGCGCCCTGTGCCCGCCGGTCTGCGGGTCGCCTTCTCCAGGGCAGGGTCTGCAGAGTAAACCGCCGAGCGTGTGGTGCTCGGCGGGGAAGTCTTTGTATAGTCTATCGCGCGCTCGGTGTTTTATCGTATTTTCGTGGTGTATTAGACAGCGAACGGCGGCGGGTGGGGGCCTATTTTTTAGGCAAGCCTGCCCTGCCGCCGTTCATTATTTCACCTAGTCAGTGAATTATAAAAATACCCAAATTATATAAATGAAATTTTCGTCACATTAATTTGTGGGTGGGCACAACCCTTTTCCCACCGAGGAAAAACACGCAATAACGCATACTTTTTCTTCGCTATTTATCCCGACCCTCGGCCTTGGCACGCGCACGCTGATGCGCCGAACGGGCCGAGAAGTAGCGCGCATCCTTCACCCGGTTGCGCGTGTACGCGAACATACCCAGCATCGCCGCCACCGGCGCGCCGAACCACCACAGAGCACCGTACAGGCCGATGGCCGAGTGCCCCGGGTTCACGAGCACGAAGGGCGAATCCGGGCGGCCGTAGGCCAGCCAGTACACGGTCACGAAGGCCACGCCGCCCACGATAGCCGCCGTCATGCCGCGGCGCAGGGCAAGCGCGCTCCACAGGGAGGCGAAGAAAATCGTCAGGTAGGCGATGACCAAACCCACGGGCAGGGCAACATCGCCTGCGTACACAACCCAGGCGTGGTAGATGGAACCGGCGACGGCCGCCACGGTGCCCAGAATCACGCCGGTCAGCACCGTGGAGACGAGCCCCGCCTCCTGCGGCTTCGGGTTGACCGTGCGGGTGGGGTCGCCGTCGAGCACGCGGTAGGTCTCAACGGCAGAAATCTTCTGCGGCACCTTATTCGAGTACTCGAAGGTCTTATCGTCCAGCACCGTAATCTGGGTGCGGTGCGCCTCCATAGCCTTTCGCTTGGCGGTGCCGTCGCCGAAGATGGCGGCCTGCACGCGGGTGTCCTCGGGGTTGTACTCGCCCTCAATGCCCCAGGTAAGCAGCGGTCGGTCCTCGTCATCCCCCAGAATCTCCAGGGCACGCTTCACGATTTGGTGCACGCGCACGTGGTCGGGGTGACCGTAGCCGCCGTCGGCGTCGTAGGTGACCAGCACATCCGGCTGAATCTCGTGAATTGCGGCGACCAGGGCCTGCGCCTGCGGTTCGAGGGGCTGGGCGGTCAGCGAGGCATCGCTCGAGACGGGGTTGGCGATGGGCTTACCGTTCGGGCCCCAGGCCATGCCGGAGTCGCGGTAGAGGGCCGGCACGCCCTCGGCGGTGGCCGGCTCCTGACCGAGGAAGAGGTGGCGGTGCACGCCCAGGGCCTCGAGGGCACCGTTCAGCTCGCCCACGCGGTACTCCCCCAGCGCCTCGCCGTTGTCGGTGCATCCGGGCTTACCGACCTCCAGGTGCTGTAGCTGCGGCGGGATGACCTCGCCCAGCTCACCGCGGGTTGCGGTGATGAGGTACACCTCGGCGCCCTTCTGCGCGTAGTATGCCATCGTCGCGCCGGTCGAGGAGGTCTCGTCGTCGGGGTGCGCGTGCACGAAGAGGATGCGCGCCTGCTCCGGATCGTAGTTTGTGGGCAGCAGGTCGCGCTTGGCCCCGGATGCGATGCGCTCACCCTGCGTGGGGTAACTGGGGGTCGCGGCTTCCTGCGGCTTCTGCTGCTCGGCTTCCTGCGGGCTGTTGTCGGATGCGGACACGGGAATTCCCTCTCATAACGCACGGACTGGGATGTGCCTGTAGGGCTCACGCCTCACCCCGCGCGCAGGGCGTCTGCGGGGGTGCACGCTGTCTCAGCACACGGTCTTATCTTACACGGCGGCGGGGGTAGGCTCACCTCAGTATTGAGCGGTCCCGGTTTCGCTCCCCGACCTGCCCGAATACGCCGAGCCGCCGCCCTCTTCCTTCCGGAAGGTGGCGGCGGCTCTTCGAAACGCTACGGCCCGATGGTCGTACCGTCAGCGCAATTAGTTGGCGCGGGCGCGGCGGCGGAACTCGCGGACACGCTCGTTGGAATCCAAGATGACCTTGCGGATACGGATGGCCTCGGGGGTCACCTCAACGCACTCGTCCTCGCGGGCGAATTCGAGGGATTCCTCGAGGGTCAGCTTCTTCGGCGGAGTCAGGTTTTCGAAGTTGTCCGCGGTCGAAGAACGCATGTTGGTCAGCTTCTTTTCCTTGGTGATGTTCACTTCCATGTCGTCGGCACGGGAGTTCATACCCACGATCATGCCCTCGTACACCTCGGAGGTGGGCTCCACGAAGAAGGTGCCGCGCTCCTGCAGGTTAATCATCGCGTAGGGGGTCACCACGCCGGCGCGGTCAGCAATCAGCGAACCGTTGGTGCGGTACTCAATCTCGCCGGCCCAGGGCTCGGGATCAATCGAGTACGAGGAGGAAATGCCGGCACCGCGGGTCTCGGTCAGGAACTGGGTGCGGAAGCCGATCAGGCCACGGGCGGGAACGGCGAACTCCATACGGACCCAACCGGTACCGTGGTTTGCCATGTTCTCCATGCGGCCCTTACGAGATGCCATCAGCTGGGTGACGGCGCCCAGGTACTCCTCGGGCACGTCGATGATCATGTGCTCCATGGGCTCGTACACCTTGCCGTCGATGGTCTTGGTGACCACCTGGGGCTTACCCACGGTCAGCTCGAAGCCCTCGCGGCGCATCTGCTCCACAAGGATTGCCAGGGCGAGCTCGCCACGGCCCTGAACCTCCCAGGCGTCCGGACGCTGGGTGGGCAGAACCTTGATGGACACGTTACCGATAAGCTCGCGGTCCAGGCGGTCCTTCACCTGACGCGCGGTGACCTTTGCGCCCTTGACGCGGCCGGCCAGCGGGGAGGTGTTGATACCGATGGTCATGGAGATCGCGGGGTCGTCCACCTTGATTAGCGGCAGGGGCTTGGGGTTCTCGGCGTCGGTCAGGGTCTCACCGATGGTGATGTCCTCAATACCTGCCACTGCGACGATCTCGCCGGGACCAGCGGACTCTGCGGGAACGCGCTCGAGAGCCTTAGTCGCCAGCAGCTCGGAGATGCGGACGTTCTTGATTTCACCGTCGTGACGTGCCCACGCAACGGTCTGACCCTTCTTCAGGGTGCCGTTGAAGATACGGACCAGTGCCAGACGACCCAGGAACGGGGAGGAGTCCAGGTTGGTCACGTGTGCCTGCAGAACCTCGTTGGGATCGTAGGTGGGGGCGGGCACGTGCTCGATGATGGTCTTGAACAGCGGCTCAAGGTCGTCGTTGTCGGGCAGCTGGCCGTCTGCGGGCTGGTTCAGGGATGCAGCGCCAGCCTTACCGGATGCGTACACCACCGGAACGTTCAGCACAGCGTCCAGGTCCAGGTCGGGGACTTCCTCCGCCAAATCGGATGCCAGGCCAAGCAGCAGGTCCATGGACTCGCCAACGACCTCGTCGATACGGGAGTCGGGGCGGTCCACCTTGTTCACCACGAGGATCACGGGCAGCTTAGCAGCCAGTGCCTTACGCAGCACGAAGCGGGTCTGGGGCAGCGGACCTTCGGATGCGTCCACGAGCAGCACAACGCCGTCAACCATGGACAGGCCGCGCTCCACCTCGCCACCGAAGTCGGCGTGGCCGGGGGTGTCAATAACGTTAATGGTGATGGTCTCACCGTTGGCGGAAGGGCCGTTGTAGAACACGGTGGTGTTCTTCGCCAGAATGGTGATGCCCTTTTCCTTTTCGAGGTCGCCGGAGTCCATGACTCGGTCTTCAACATCTGCGTGGGCAGAGAAGGCGTGGGTCTGCTGCAGCATCGCGTCGACGATGGTGGTCTTGCCGTGGTCAACGTGTGCCACGATAGCCACATTGCGAAGGTCGGGGCGCGAAGCGGTGTTTTCAGACATGCGTTAAGTTTCTCGCTTAAATCTAGGGGATAGTCTTGCCAACGGGTGCGCTCTAGACAGCGCAGGGGGTCACAGGGCAGTACCCACAGATAGGTATCTGGTGGTCGTTGCCGGTTTGGGTGTTTGCCGATGGACCCGCTCTGCGATGAGAACGTTTCCGGGCACGCCAAAACGGACCCCCCTCCGTTGGGCTTAGCTACCAGTGTATCACTAGGGCTTTTCTGCGAGCCACTCATCAATCATGCGGCGAGCGACGGCGTTCGTGCCGGGCAGCTCCAGCTTGGCGGGGTCATCCTCGTCACTGTTGCCACGTTCCTCCGAAATAGCAATCGCCTCACGCAGCTCAGCGGCGGTGAACCAGCGTGCGGCACGAATCTCACCGTCGTGGTGGATGATGGTTTCGTTCTCATCCACGCGCACCCGGTAGCAAATCATGAGCGAACGCGGGAAAGGCCACACATCGCTCATACGGTACTCGGTGCTGAGGGCGTGCAGGCCGGTTTCTTCGTAGACTTCGCGGGCGATTGCCTCTTCGAGGTTCTCGCCAGGGTCAACGAAACCGGCAATGAGGGCGAAGCGGTTGGGGTGCCACTGGCGGTTATTCGCCAGTAGCACGCGCTCGCCGTCGCGGCTGGTCACCAGCGCCATGACGGCGGGTTCGATGCGGGGGAACACCATCTCGCCGGAGGCGGTGCGGCGGATTCCCTTGGAGCCGAGGGGCGCCTCTTCGCCGCTGTAGGCGGAGTAGCTCATGTCGATGAGGTAGTCGCGGCGTGCAAGGGCGGTTGCGTAGTGGGCGCGGCCTTCCGGGTCCTCGTGGACCGGGTAGTACCAGAAGCCACTGCTGGAGGCGCGCACCCGAGGGTTGTTCAGGTTGACGGCGACCTGCGCGAGGGTTTCATCCTCGCAGTAGAGCACGTGCACCTCCGCGCCACTATTCTTCTGGGCGTCAGCGCCGTAAGCGGCGGGGCGGATGACACTGCGTGCAAGGATCACGTCTTCGGTCAGCGGCTCGGCAGCATCGTTACCGGTCAGGTAGTGCACGGTTCCGTCAGCGTTGAGAGGGGTTTCCCCTTCGCGAGAAAGGAGCAGGTAGCGCGGTGTATGAGTATCAGCGGGAGTGTGTTCAGATGAAGAAGTCATAGGTTTTACTCTACTCCGCTCACCTCCATTCCGTTCAAACAGCCCGCGCGCGTGGCAACCGTTTGCCTGGCAAAACCAAAAGCCGACTCCCCTCCCAACTAAACTACCCTCGTTACCCAACAGTCCACGAGGTGTAGAAAAGCCGACAAAGCACAGCAAAGCCCCCTCCCGCACGCAACGGAAGGGGGCACTGCACTCTTCACAATCTTATCAGGTGCGTTACTTTGCGGTGGTTCCCTTCGGGTCCCAACCAGCGGCAAGGGCACGCTCGTAGATAATATCGGTCAGGGTTGCCTCATAGACATTCGTCAGGTGGTTCGAGTCAGCGTACATGTAGACGTTGCCCTGAATCACGGAGCACTTGCCGTCGGGGCAGTACACATCCTTCAGATCGATCTGGTAGGCGCCACGATCAGCGTACTTGGCGAAAATCGGGGCGGCAGGATCATCACCGTACTTTGCTTCCACCGGTTCAGAGCAGTCATCGATATTCTTCGCTTTCATAGCACACATGTACATGTCAGAGGCGAAACGCGGGTTATCGCGAATACCAATAACCTGAATACCTGCGTCGGTTAGCTTGCGCAAAGTCTCGTCTAGACCGGGGTCTACGGTTTCGCCCTCAGCGGTTGCTGCTGTGGTGGTCGAAATAATAAATACAGTAGAGGGCTTGGCCGCCAGAATTTCAGCGGTCGCATTCTCACTGAACGGGATGCAACGCTTCATGAACCCATTCACCGTATTCGCAGGCTGGGTGAAAGGATACGGGCAGCCGGTTAGCAACAGGTTCAGCTGATTAGCACCCACCTGCTTAGAAATGCCTTTCAGAGCTTCTGTCTTCTGCAAGGCATGAGAGCTACCCACCACGGCAAAGAGAGGCGCATCATCGGAAGCGTTCTTCGTGTAGCCGCAGCTAATATCCAATTGTTCATTAGTCAGAACATAAGAGCCCTTACAGCCGGTATCCCAGGGAACGAATAGACTAGTAATAGTCGCATTCTTCGGTATAGGATCAGCCTCAACGAGTTCCTTATCGGGTGAGAGCGCACGCGCACCGGGGTAGGTGTCGACATCATTCTGGACGCTAGCCATCGCATTGCTGATGACCTGCGCGTCACGCTGCTCAGCCAGTGCGCGGGTACCGAGCACGGTCGGTGCGACCAGGGCAAGAATTGCTGCGACGAACGCAATATTGCCAGCCCACGCTGCGTAGGAGGTCACGGGGCGCTTGAACTTCAGCTTGGAGGCGAGTGCCGGTAGGAAGTTATCGGATGCCGAGCGCAGGGGCTTCTCCACGAAGCGGTTCAGAACCCACGCCAGGCCAATCGATGCAGCGATCAGTACGGTGCCTTCGAGGAAGGAGACGCGCGGCTTACCCACGGCGGCGCTGTACAGCACGAGCATGGGCCAGTGCACCAGGTACAGGGCGTAGGAAATGTTGCCCAGGTTCAGCAGCGGCTTGGACACCAGCAGGCGGTCAATTGCGAACTTGTGGTCGGTGCGGCCGGCAATAATGACCAGCGCGCCGGAGAGAATCGGCCACAGCGCCAGGAAGCCGGGGAATGCCTTCTCCACGGGCAGCACGGCACCGCAGGTAATCAGACCGATGGTACCGATCCAGCCCATGGCCACGCGGGTGCCCATGTGCGCGGGCTTCCACTTGAGGGTCATGATGGCGAGCAGGGTACCGACCGCGAACTCCCAGAGGCGGGTGCGGGTGTCAAAGTAGGCGTATGCCGCGAAGTTCTTGGTCTCCCAGACGGAGAACGCGAAGGATGCGCAGAAGACTAGGCCGAAGACCAGCACGGCAGCGGGTACCGGCTTGATACGAGTCTTCTTCACCAGCAGAGCGGCGATTGCGAAGAGCACCGGCCACAGCAGGAAGATCTGACCCTGAATGGACAGGGACCAGAAGTGCAGGAAGGGCGACTTGCCGCCGGTGTTAGAGGCAAAGTAATTCACCGAGTTATTCGCCAGGTTCCAGTTCTGCCAGTAGAACAGGGACGCCTGCGCGTCCACGGCACGTGCGCTCCAGATGGTCGGCGAGAGCACCAGGAAGCTACCGGCGAGGGTCAGCAGAATCACGACCGACGCTGCGGGCAGCAGACGGGTGAACACGTGGGTCCAGTAGTTCAGGAGCTTGAGGGGCTTACCCTCATTGATTTTCCGCATGAAGGAAAGCGAAAGCAGGAATGCGGAAATGAAGAGAAAGACATCCACTCCGCCGGACACCTTACCCACCCACACATGGTAGATCACGACAAGCAGTACTGCGAACGCACGAAGACCCTGGATTTCAGGGCGGAAGCCGCGACTTTCCAGGAAAGATTCGTAGGGAGGATTCTGGTCGGTTTTGGACACACGAATCCCCTTGAAAAGATTAAATGCCATGTTTGGTTGTCCTGAGTGTTAAAGGCTTAGCCTCTACCCCAAAAGTCGTACCGGGTAGAACGCTGTATATGAGCATCTAGTGGATATTTCTTGGGGTGTTTCATGACCCCAGATACTTTGAGCCCTGGTCTAAGATTCTTTGAACTATATAGTCTAATGTTCTTTAAAGTGAAACTTCAAAGATTGTGGGCTTTCTCCCAGTCCCTCTGCGGCTCATTCCCTCTGCCGGTGGATACACACCCGACAAGGCATGTCACCATCTTCGATTTCTTCGAATTGCTCACTTCTTTTCTGTGCCGCTCACAGCAGTGCCAGGTTTCGATTTTTTCGCCGTATCGTTCCATATCACCTTCGAAAGAGATGACAGAGGCACCCGAAAATAAGAGAATGGAACCATGACTACTTCTATTGACCCTACGACCACCTCCGCATGGTCCGCTCTGTCTGCTCACCACAAGTCCCTCACTCCGAACCTGAGCGAATGGTTTGCCGCTGACCCGGAACGCGCGCAGAAGTTCAGCTTCACCGCCGACGAACTGCACGTCGACCTGTCCAAGAACCTGATTACCTCCGAAACCGTTGAGCTGCTGCTCAAGCTCGCTGAAGAGGTCAAGCTGGAGCAGGCTCGCGAGGCAATGTTCTCCGGTGAGCACATTAACGTCACCGAGGACCGCGCCGTACTGCACACCGCGCTGCGCCGCCCCGAGGGTTACACCCCGGCACTGATCGTTGACGGCCAGGACGTAGACGCAGACGTTCACGCCGTGCTGAAGAAGATCTACGCGTTCGCTGAGCGCGTGCGCAACGGCGAGTGGACCGGCATCACCGGCAAGCGCATCAAGACCGTTGTGAACATCGGTATCGGTGGCTCCGACCTGGGCCCGGTCATGGTGTACGAGGCTCTCAAGCCCTACGCAGACGCAGGTATCACCGCACGCTTCATCTCCAACATTGACCCGACCGACGTGGCAGAGAAGGTCTCCGACCTGGACCCCGAGACCACCCTGTTCATCGTCGCGTCCAAGACTTTCGGCACCCTCGAGACCCTGACCAACGCGCGTGTGGCACGCGAGTGGCTGCTGTCCGCACTGGCTGAGGCTGGCGCTCTGGAAGGTAAGGAAGCATCCGAGGCTGTGGCTAAGCACTTCGTGGCTGTCTCCACCGCACTGGATAAGGTCGCAGCATTCGGCATTGACCCCGAGAACGCTTTCGGCTTCTGGGACTGGGTTGGCGGCCGCTACTCCGTAGACTCCGCGATTGGTACCTCCCTGGCTATCGTTTTCGGTCCGAAGGTTTTCGCTGACTTCCTTGCCGGCTTCCACGCAATGGATGAGCACTTCCGCACCGCTCCCCTGGCTCAGAACGTACCCGTTCTGATGGGTCTGCTGAACATCTGGAACGTGAACTTCCTCGGCGCAGAAACCCACGCAGTTCTGCCCTACGACCAGTACCTGCACCGCTTCCCCGCATACCTGCAGCAGCTGACCATGGAGTCCAACGGCAAGTCCGTTCGCGCAGACGGCTCCTTCGTCAACTACGCAACCGGTGAAGTCTTCTGGGGCGAGCCCGGCACCAACGGCCAGCACGCTTTCTACCAGCTGATCCACCAGGGCACCCGCCTGATTCCCGCGGACTTCCTGGCATTCGCTAACCCGGTCCACCCGACCAAGGACGGCGAGCAGGACGTTCACGAGCTGTTCCTGGCTAACTTCTTCGCGCAGTCTCAGGCTCTGGCGTTCGGCAAGACCGAGGAAGAGGTTCGTGCAGAGGGCACCGCAGAGCACGTGGTCAACGCACGTATCTTCAGCGGTAACCGCCCCTCCACCTCCATCATGGCGCCGCGCCTGACCCCGCGCGTTCTGGGCTCCCTGATTGCCCTGTACGAGCACATCACTTTCGTTCAGGGTGTTGTTTGGGGCATTGACTCCTTCGACCAGTGGGGCGTTGAGCTCGGTAAGAAGCTGGCGCTGGATCTGGTTCCCGCTATTGAGGGTGACCGTGAGGTTCTGGCTCGTCAGGATTCTTCGACCGCTTCGCTGATTGACTACTACCTGAAGAACCGCACCAAGTAGTAGCTCAGACCTACACCCGAGGGCTTTATAGCCTGCAGGTGTAGGATGCACAAACCGCCGGATAGGCTCCCGTATTGGGAGGCTATCCGGCGGTTTTGCTATATGGGTTCTAGCTAATACCCCGTGCTGTTAGTCCAGCGCGGGCAGGGTGTCGGAGGCGACCTCCGCAATAATGCGCACCACGGTGGATTCGGGCAGCTGCGGGATGCCCTGCTCGTCGCGTACCACGCCACCGGCGTCACGGTGGGCGGTCAGTTCTACACCTTCGGTCGCCTCGTCACCGTCGGCTCGGGTTGCGGGCACGTGCACGAACCCGGCGGGGATGCTCAGCCCCAGCTCACGGCTGATGCGCTGGCCCTCATAGAACACGTGGTTGCACACGTAGGTTCCGGCGGTGTACGAAATCTCGACCGGCTCCCCCGCCGCACGCAGACGCTCAAAGCTGGCGCGCACCGGCAGGGAGGAGAAGTACGCCTCCTGACCGCCCGGAGCAATCGGCTCATCGCAGCGTCGGTCGCCGTCGTTATCCTCAATGCCCGCGGAGTCCAGATTGATGGCGACCTGCTCGAGGCTCACCACATCGCGGCCGACCGCCACGCCCAGGCTGATGAGCGCGTCGGGTTGCACATCCTGCAGGGCGGCGCGCAGGGCGGCGCTGGATCCGTCGTAGCTGACGGGCAGCTCGCGGGCCACGACGCGCAGGTCCGGGCGGGCGGTATTCAGCGCCCGCACGGCGCCTTCTGCGAGCGCCACGGTGGGGTTGACGGGCACGCCGGGGAACGGTCCGAAGTAGGTCAGTAGCAGGGTGCGTGCCTGATTGGGGGTGGTTGCCATAGTCGTTCTCGTTTTCTGCGTTGGTTTTATTCGGCAGTGTTCTTTTCGGCGGCGTTCTTTTCGGCGGCGCGGCGCTCCAGGTCCTTGGCAAGCGCCTCCAGCAACTCTTCGGGGGTGGTGGCGATGATGAGCTCGTCCAGGTAGCGTTCGTTGAGCAGGCCGGTGGACGCCATGTAGTGCATGGCGTCGATGAGCTTGTCCCAGTAGCCGTTGACGTTCAGCAGGGCAACCGGCTTGGAGTGAATATCGAGGAACTGCCAGCTGAAAACTTCAAAGAACTCTTCGAGGGTGCCGGGGCCGCCGGGCATGGCGACGAACGCGTCAGCCTTCTCAATCATGGCGATTTTGCGCTGGTGCATGGTGTCCACAATGTCGAGGGTGGTCTGGCCGGGGTACACGCCCTCCAGGCCGACCAGCTTGTGGGTGACCACGCCGTAGACCACGCCGCCGGCGTCCAGGGTTGCGCCCGCGACGGTGCCCATGAGGCCGGTGCGGCCACCTCCGTACACCACGCCAATATTGTTCTGGGCGCAGAGGGTGCCGAGCTCCTGGGCGCGGGTGGTGAAGAGCGGGTCGTTGCCGGAGCGTGCGCCGCAGTAGACGGCGAGGTTGTAGTCAGTCTTCTTCATGGTTCTCCTTGGGGTGTATGGGGGTTTCCGGGGTGGAGCGCCTCTATGCGTTCTACCCACGATAGATGTTTCTGTGTTGAGGGTACCGGATGCCCCTGTGTACCTCATGTGTGCGCCCGCCAGTTCAGGGGCACGTTGGGCGCAGTGGTTAGGGTAGCGCGGTGGTTACGGTAGCGGGGTACGTGCCAACAGCGGGAAAATCTGCTCGGTATTCAGGGGTGCCTGCAATGCAGAATCGGAGGGGCTGCTCATGGCGGGGTTGACCCAGCGCAGCTCAGCGATTTCAGCGTGCGGCACCAGCGTAGCCAGCTGCTCGTGTTGCTCATCGGTGGGGGCGTATTCGAAGGTTTCGGCGCGCACCGTAAAGCCTGCCTCGTTCAGTGCGGCGGCCTCTAGCAGTCCGAGATGGTGCATCCGGTCGGGGTCGGGGGTGAGCCCGATTTCTTCGCTCACTTCGCGGCAGGCGGTCTGTAGCGGGGTCTCCCCCGGTTCGGGTTTGCCGCCGGGCATCATGAACCCGTCACTGCCCCGTTTGCGCACGGTGAGTACGAGCCCGTCCCGGTTGCGGATTGCCACGGCGCACACGTTGACGACGCGGTGCGTGCTGTCGATGGCGCTGTGCTCAGTAGCGCTGTACTCACTAGCGTTGGGTTCGGCGGGCGGGGCGGGCGGGGGGACTGCTTCTACTCGGTTCTGCGGGTTCTTCTGCGTGGGCATCTTTCTACCCTAGCATTTCCGTATCCTCCAGCAGGCGCTGTGCATGTTTGTCTTATTCATCCGCCCTATTGTGCGCCCTGCAGGCGTTGGTTTTACGTAATATTTCGGCGAGTTATCTTATGTCCGGTTCATGCGTTTAGGTGCGTGTTACGGTGTAATTAACCGCGATGTCGCGGTACCGTATACGCACTCGACTTGGCGCGATACAGGAAGAGTGCGGATCACTCAATCACCCATGTAGAAGGAACTTCATGATGGCTAACTCTTCTCGTGCCCGCCGCTACGGTAGCGCCGGCGCTTCTGTTCTTCTTGCCGCATCCTTGAGCTTGTGCGCTCTGCCTTCTGTTGCAGCGGCTAATACCCCGAATCCGGATAACCCACCGGTTATTACGGTCTACAACTACAAGGTTGAAACCAACACCCGTGAGTTGAAGACCGCCCTGCGTCTGAACAAGATTACGTTCAAGGCATCGAAACTGCCCGCGAAAACTACCGCTTTCGCCCCGGCATTGCACGAGGCAAACCATAGGGGTTTCCCGTTTCTGAACCCGATTCAGACGGTGCGCGTTGAGGGCCCGTTCAAGGACGGCACGGCGACTGCGACCCATTACGTTCCCGGTAGCCTGATTGACCCGGCGAAGAACTACAGCTTCGTCGCTAATATCATCGTTGATGGTTACGGGGGCGGTCAGGTTCTGCGCATGGACGTTGTGAAGGATAGCGCCGCACCGGTTCTGCACGTGGATTCGCCGCGTCTGAACACCAAGGGTGAGACCGTGTTGAAGGTGCGCGGTACCGGCTACACCGGTGAGGCGACCCCGCACGGTGTGCGCGTGGTGGTGTCTGATACGAATGTGTGGGTTCCCGGTCGTTTTCCTCAGCAGGGTATGCGTTTCGTGGCTGAGGTGACGGTGCCTGCTTCGCAGATTCACAACGGTGTCTTTGAGACGGAGGTGAAGGTTCCGGCGGATGTTGCGGCGACACTGAATACCTCTCACAAGTACATTGCGGGCACCATGGCGGCTGGCGTTGAGGGTGCTGAGTACGGCTCGTTTGATGCTCAGAAGCCTCTTGAGCTTTTCGCACAGGAGCCCGTGGTTTCTGCGGTTCCGACCTATGCTCCGACGGTGGCTCCTCTGCCGGAGGCAACCGTGGGCGTAAACCCGACCGACGCACCCACCGTAGCACCCCTGCCCGAGGCAACTATCGGTGTAAACCCCACCGATGCACCCACCGTAGCTCCCCTGCCCGAGGCAACCGTTGGTGTGAACCCGACCGACGCACCCACCGTGGCACCCCTGCCGGAAGCAACCATTGGTGTAAATCCCACTGACGCACCGACCGTGGCTCCCCTGCCCGAGGCAACCGTTGGCGTAAACCCGACCGACGCACCGACCGTTCCTGCACTGCCGGAAGCAACCATCGGTGTAAACCCGACCGACGCACCCACTGTCCCCGCACTGCCGGAAGCCACCGTTGGCGTTAACCCGACCGACGCCCCGACGGTTCCCGCTCTGCCGGAAGCAACAGTCGGCGTGAACCCCACTGACGCACCGACGGTTCCCGCTCTGCCGGAAGCAACCGTGGGCGTGAACCCGACCGACGCACCCACGGTGCCTGCGCTACCGGAGGCGCCGGTTGCCGATAAGACCTCGAACGCTGACAAGCTGGAGGACGCAACCGTGGCGCATCCCAAGAGTAAGCCAGCTCAGAGCAAGCCCTCTCAGGAGGCTCCGGTGACCGCCGCCCGCTCGGCTAAGGACACCCTGGCAAAGAACACCCCGGCAAAGGACAGCCTTGCTAAGGAGAGCAGCCCCAAGAAGGCTACCCTGGCGAACACCGGCGCATCCAGTGTTGGCGTGATTGTTGGTATTGGCGTTGTCGCGATTTGCGCGGGTCTGGGGTTGAGCGTTCTGCGCTCGCGCCGCCACTCCTAAGAGCTGCAGGGCATACAGCCTAGCTCTCCCGTGCGGAATAAACTGCAGATAGCAAAGAGCCGCCGGCTCCCCTCAGTCAGGGGAACCGGCGGCTCATCACGTATCAGCTCATTCAATCAGCTGGCGCAATCGTTCGCGTTACTTCGAAGCCTTAACCTCGATGCCGCTCACGTCAATCTGTTCCAGCGGAATCAGGCGGTCACGAGTGACCACGCGGTGTACCAGCCAGACCGCGATAATCACGGGCAGACCAATGTAGGAGCTGAGCACACCAGCCCAGTCACCGCTCAGGAACGCCTCGTAGTTCTGGCCACCAATAACAACCAGGCACATGAGGAAGGCGATAATCGGGCCTGCAGGGAAGAACGGCGCCACGTAGGGCAGGTCCTTCAGGCTGTTACCCTGCTTCAGGTATGCGCGGCGGAAACGGTAGTGCGCCACGGCGATACCCACCCAGGTGATGAAGCCAGCCAGACCGGACACGTTCACCAGCCACAGGTACGCACCATCGGGGGAGAGCAGTGCGGCGATGAAGCCGACCGCGCCGATTGCTGCGGTTGCCAGCAGTGCGTTCATGGGCACACCACCGGAGTTGATGCGGGTGAACATCTTCGGCGCCTTACCCTCCTGCGCGAGCGCGAAGAGCATACGAGCCGAAACGTACAGGCCCGAGTTACCCGCAGAAAGCACTGCGGAGAGAATCACGGCGTTCATGATGGCTGCCGCGAAGGCGATACCCGCACGCTCAAAGATGAGGGTGAACGGGGAGATATTGATGTTGCCGTCCGCTGCGGTGAGCAGGTTCGGGTCGGAGTAAGGAATCAGGAAGCCAATGACGACCATTGCGCCGATGTAGAAGAGCATGATGCGCCAGAACACGCTGGTCAGTGCGCGGGGCACGTCGCGGCGGGGGTTCTCAGATTCGCCGGCAGCCACACCGATCATTTCGGTGCCCTGGAAGGAGAAGCCTGCCACCATGAAGATGGCGAGTACGGCGGGTGCGCCGCCGACGAAGGGTGCCTCACCGACGGTCCAGTTGGAGACGCCCGGGGAGCTACCGCCCAGGATGCCGAAAATCATGGCGATACCAGCGATGAGGAAGACGACCACGGTAACGACCTTGATGGTTGCGAGCCAGAACTCGCTTTCACCGTAGGAGCGTGCCGAGAGGGCGTTGATGCCGGTCAGCAGCACGAGGAATCCTGCCGCCCACACCCAGGATGGGATGTCCGGGAACCAGTACCTCATCACCTCGCCGACGGCGACGAGCTCGGCGGCGACGGTAATCGCCCAGTTGAACCAGTAGTTCCAGCCCATGGCGAAGCCGAAGGACGGGGACACGTAGCGTGCCGCGTAGGTCTGGAATGCGCCGGGGACGGGCAGGTGCGCAGCCATCTCGCCGAGGGACTGCATGAGGAAGAGCACCATGATGCCGATGAGGGCGTAGGCGAGGATTGCGCCGCCGGGGCCTGCGGTGGAGATGGTCTTACCGGAGGCGACGAAGAGGCCGGTGCCGATTGCGCCGCCGATTGCGATCATCTGCATGTGGCGGGCGGAGAGGCCTCGCTTCAGTTCACCCTCTGCGGGGGTGGCTTCCGATGCAGCGCCGGAAGTCTCTGTAGGCTGTGCCATGTCAGGTCTTCTTTCTGAGGCTATTGCTTCGTGCGTTTGCTAGCGCTCTAGTCTGGTGTCCAGTCTAGTCCTGCTGCTGGTGGTGCCGCCGAAGGTTTGTGCCTGGGTCAAGAAATTCTTTAATCATAAGGATTTCTTACGTACCGTAAGTTTTCCTAATCTGAGGGTCAATCCTACTCGCTTTTAAGGCTCTTTTCCACCCAAAACCACAAAAACACAGAAAAACCCTCCCGCACCGCTCATGTATATGCGGTACGGGAGGGTTCCATATCAGGCGAGTTCGCCCAGGTTATTTAGCTCGCCCGGCTTTAGTCAGCCAGGTTGTGGAACGAAACGTTCGTGGGGTGCTCCACGGTACGGGAGACGGTGCAGTCCTTCTGCTCGCTGAGCTGAATCAGACGGTCCACCATCTTCTGTGCCTTGGCGCCCTGCTCATCCTCGGGGAATCGCACGTCAAAGTCCACCTCAACGTCGTCGAGGCGCACCGCGCCGTCTTCGGTCTGCTTCAGCGCCGAGGCGAGCACCTCGAACACCTCGGGGGTGGAGCGGCGGGAGGTGCCCGCGTCCACATCCACGGAGGAGCAGCCGGCAATCGCGGCGAGCAGCAGCTCGACGGGGGTCAGCAGGCCCTCGCCCACACCGAAGTCGAGGGTTGCGCCATTGGCACCGTAGGCACGGTAGCGCAGACGGTCGATGCGCTCGATCTTGGTCTGGCGGTAGTTGTCGAGTTCGCGGCGTTCCTGCTGGCGCGAGTACACCTTCTTCTGCTCTTCAGCAGTCTGCACACTGTTGTTCTGCTCAGCGTTGTTCTGTTCAGCCATTGAGGTTCCTTTCGAGTTGTCTGCGCGGTCACTAGGTTATTCAGCGCCGCGTTGTTTAGCGTCATTCACTATAAGCGTGTTTCTCATTATTTTATTCCCGGACTCTTTTTCTCGTCGGTCAACCGCTTGCTCCTATACACTGGAAAACCGCGGCGGAGCTTCGAAGTCCCTCACGCACACAGTAGATTTTTTGAAGAGCACAACATACACAAGGAACTCTTTTATGGCACAGACCCCCGGCACTGGGCGTCCCGGCACTGGGCGTACGAGCACGCAGAATGATTTCCGCTTGGCTGTTGCGGATTCTTCCGTGGTGATGCTCGGTATCACTGTGCTGGGTTTGGGTTTGGGTATTATCCTCAACGCTCACGGCCTGCCGATCTGGTCTGCGTCGCTGCTATCTGCCCTAGTTTTTGCCGGTTCGGTGGAGTTCCTCATGGTGGGCATGGTCAGTGGTGGCGCGCCCCTAGCGTCGATTGCGTTGACGGTGTTCCTGGTGAATGCGCGCCACCTGGTGTACGGGCTCTCCTACCCACTGCATAGTGTGAAGGGTTTCTGGGCTAAGGCTCTGGCGATTCACACTCTTTGCGATGAGGCGTTCGCGGTTAACTCCGGTCCCGATCGTAATGAGCGTTCGGGGGCGCGCATTCTGTGGGTGAACGTGCTGATTTACGTGTCGTGGGTTCTGAGCGTAGTCCTCGGGTATGTGCTGGGCGCGAGCTTCCTCAGCAGCCTGAAGGGTGTGGACTTCGTGATGGTGGCTATCTTCACGGTTCTTGCGATGGACGGCTACCGCGCCAACCCGGATCGTGTGACGGCGCTCTTTGTGGCGGTTTCGGCAGCGGTTGCGCTGATTTTTGCGCCGTCCTCGTTCCTGGTGGTGGCTCTGGGTTCGTATGTGATGCTGCTGCTGGCGCGTTTCCCGGTGGCGAAGCGCCGTGGTACGCTGCCGCATCGTGCTGTGCATGAGGTAGCGGCTGAGGCTGAAAGCGCCGCGGAGACCTCAGGCACCGCCGCTACCGCTGATGCTCCCGCTTCCACACAGCGGTAAGAACGTTACATACGTGTTCGAAACCGGTTAGGATAGATGAGTGGAGCTTCGCTCTCCCCTCTTTCTATTTCTAGGATTACTAAGATGCCTCCCGCGCGAACCTGCACGGAGGCTCCCAGAGGTGAAGGTACCCCATGACTCAGATGAAAGACACCGCTAAGGAAACTAGCGACGCAGAACGCTGTGCCGCCCCGGAGTAACACCGCACCGGGAGCGGCATCACCCGAGGTCACACACGAGAACTACTGTCGCGCGCAACTACCCGCGCTGAACTATCCACGCAGAAAACTCGTGCAGGAGGAACAACCCTCCGCCTCCATGTTTCGCGGCTTTCATCAACTCACGTACCTACCGCACTACTTAGCCCCCAGCCTCTTCTTCGGTTGGGCTCTCCCTACCCTTTTTCGCGGATGCTTTCACGGCTTCACCCGCGCCCCTCTTTCGGGGACTCTTCCCCCCCTTTCGGGGCACTCTTTCGGAGTCTTTCGCTGAGTATGTGCAGAAAGAGAAAATCTTCATGAACAGTGAAGTGACCACCGGCTATATTCTTGCCGCAATTCTTGTGGCTGCAGGTATTACGTTCCTGCTTCGTTTGCTTCCCTTCGGCCTGAAGAAGGCTCTGGCTGGCTCCGAACTTTTGGATGCGCTCAGCCACTGGATTCCGCTCGGCGCGGTTGCGCTACTTGCCATCTATGCGGTGGCGAAGATTAATTATTCTTCCGTTGAAACGGCGGCACCGTACCTGGCGGGTCTGGTGGTGACCGTGGGGGCGCACCTGTGGCGTAAGAATATGGTGCTGAGCATGGTGGCGGGTACCGTCACCTGCGTTGTGCTGGCTAACTGGGTTTTCTAGGGGGTCATGATGAGCATTTCTAAGAACTCTGTTTCTTCCCCTGCTGTTTCTTCTCAGCCCGCACCTCAGCAGGCGAGCCAACCCGCGCCCCATCAGGCTTCTCCCGAGCAGGTGGAGCAGGTCATTGCTTCTGCGCTTCCGCTAACCGGAATGATTCCCGTGGTGGAGGCGCCAACCTCCCCCGATGCACAGGAGCCTCAGCAGCCGCGCGAGAGCGGCTTCGCCGAGGCGATGCGCACCGCCGGCGTGATTATGCTGGGTCTGTTCTTTGTCGGCATTGGTCTGGGCGTGCTGGTGCACAGTTACGGCCTGCCGTTCTGGGTGGCTCCCCTGCTGCCGCTCCTGGTTTTTGCCGGTTCGGTGGAGTTTGTGCTGATTGATATGGTGTCGAATCACGCCTCGCTGTTCTCTATCGCGGTGATGACTCTGCTCATTAATTCACGCCACCTCATGTACGGCCTGTCCTACCCGATTGAGCGGGTGCGTGGTGGTTTGGCAAAGTTCTACACCGTGTACACGCTCATCGATGAGGCGTACGCGCTGAACACCGGACCGGACCGCCATAAGCTTCGTGCCTCCCGCATCCTGTGGATCCACGCGGGCCTGCACCTGAGCGTTCTGGCGAGCGCTACGCTCGGTTATGTGCTGGGTGCAAGCTTCTTGAGTGAGCTCAAGGGCGTGGATTTTGTGATGACGGCGCTCTTTGCGGTGCTCGCTATCGATGCGTATCGCAGTTCTAAGGACCGCACGACTGCCGCTATTGCGGGTGTGTCTGCGGTGATTGGCTTGGTGTTGGCGCCGCAGTCGATGCTGCTGATTTCGATGGTGGTGTACATTCTGCTGCTGGTGTCGCGTTTTGTGGTGGCTAAGCGCCGCGGCACCCTGCCGGAGCATATGCTGGTCGCGGATGAGGAGCCCACCGAAGCCTCCGAAGCTCCCGGTCATCCCGACGCCTCCGCGCGCTAAGTCTGGATATAGTAAAGCGCCCCGCCCACCCGAAATACCGGGTGGGCGGGGCGTTATGCTGTCGCCAGCCGCATGTGTGGGTGAACCCTAGATCATGCACTGTAGACGTTCAGTATCTGCTGTGCTGTTTACCGCCAGGTGTCCCTGACGGAAGTACTATGCGGATGCCGGCACCTTGTCCGGCTCCCGTACTAAGCTTACTTGATAGCTACTAGTTGATAGCTATTAGGGCTTACTTGATAGCTGCCAGGGCTGCTTCGTAGTTGGGCTCGTTGGTGGTTTCGGGAACCAGCTCGGTGTAGACAACCTCACCGTCGGGGTTCACGACGACCACGGAGCGTGCCAGCAGACCAGCCAGGGGGCCGTCCACGAGCTTCACGCCGAAGTCCTCACCGAAGGAGGAGCGGAAAGCGGAGGAGGTCACAACGTTCTCAATGCCCTCGGCTGCGCAGAAGCGGCCGATTGCGAAGGGCAGGTCGTTGGAGACGCACAGCACGACGGTGTTCTCCAGGCCTGCAGCCTGCTTGTTGAAGGTGCGGACGCTGTTTGCGCAGACACCGGTGTCGACGGAGGGGAAGATGTTCAGCACCAGGTTCTTACCTGCGAAATCTGCGGAGGAAATCTCGGAGAGATCAGCCGCGAGAACCGAGAATTCGGGCAGCTTTGCGCCGACTGCGGGCAGGTCGCCGTTGGTGTGGATTACGAGTTCGTTCTGTAGAGTTACTTCAGCCATGCCTTCATTGTCCCCCGGATAGGGCGGGTGTGCAAGGGGACACAGGCACTAGCGGGCAGAGTTTCCGCATAGCTGATTTTCTGCTACGTTGCTTCACTTCTTCTGGCCCTGCTGTAGCGGCTGTCTAGCGGTAATCCTGGTCTGTGACTCTACGGTAACGAACGGCACTGACTGCACGCACCGCGTGCTCGCCTCTTTTTCCCTATACTGGACGAGTTCACACTATTCACTTCTTGACCAGCACCGATGCGCGTTGCCGCGCATCTTCAGGAGTATTCATGTCTTCTAATCGCCGCCGTTTCACCGGCCGTACCGCTTTGGCTCTACCTGCGTTGGGCGCCGCTCTAGCTCTTGTTGTCACTTCCTGCTCGGCAAGCACTGATTCTGCTGTTTCGGGTACCGTGGTGTCTTCTTCTGGTAGCGCTTCTGCCTCCGCGAGCGCGACCTCCACTCAGGCACTGTTCCCGACCCCGTCGGCGAGCCCGAGTGCATCCGCGAGCGCTACCCCGAGTGCTTCGTCGCCTGCTCCGGTGCCGTCGGTGGTGACGATTACGGTTCATGCTGAGCCGACCGCATCCGAGTCGAAGTCGGATTCCAAGTCTGAGGCTAAGTCTGAGTCTAAGAAGGATTCCACCTGCGCGTCTGATTCTGCATCGACCGTGGTGTCTAAGGCTCTGCGCGAGCTGAAGAATAAGAGCAAGTGGGATCAGTGGACGAACGTTTCGCGCACGTACGAGGGTTACGATCCCTGTGCTGAGCTGTCGTGGATTGACGCGATTCCGGGTTCTTCCCCGTCTGATTGCTGCATCTCCTCGATGGCGCACCACATTCTGCTGTTCCACCGCGGCAAGTTCATTGGTACCGCAACCTATGAGCCGTACTCGTTCTCTCCGGTGATTACCCGTACCTCGGACAGCTCGATTAGCGTGACCTACCGTTACGTGAAGGGCGATGAGAGTTCCGCCAGCGCGAGCGGTCGCACGACTGCTGAGTTCAGCTGGAGCTCTTCGCAGAACAAGGTTGTGATGACCGGTGAGGTTCCGCCGAGCGAATAGCCGGTTCACCTTATAGGCTACGTGTTTGATGCCCAAGAAGTTGGGCATACGAGAAACCCGCCGTCTCGCATATGGTGCATATGTGAGACGGCGGGTTTTCCGTTGCTTAAGGATATGTAGAGTGCCCGAGGGCTAGCTATTTAGGCAACGAACTTCTTGTAACCGAAGTATGCAGCGCCTGCCAGGATAGCGATGAACAGAATCTTCTTCATGGTGTACTCCTTTGATTGTTCCGATAGGCACCCGGTGTTTCACCCCATCTGGCGACTCACCTAAAGGTGAGGGCAGGCGGGGCGTCATCCGCACGTGGTGCCGTTGCTCCCTATCTTACCTGCTTTTGAACAACGTTTTTCCGTTTGGCGCGCTGAGTCCACATTCTAGACAGTCAAACACGCGCAAACACGCAGCGGTTCAGCGTGCCATTGAGCCAAGGAATACGCCTCTGACAGGCGCATAATGGGAGCATGAGTATTTTTAAGAAGAAAGAGTACAGCGCTGAGCGCTCGGCTACTCGTATGGCTCGCGCCCTCGCTGTGATGGGTGCGCTGCACTTCATCATCCCGGATCCCTTCGACTCGATTGTGCCGAAGTACCTGCCGGGTCCTGCCCACGCGTACACTCACGGTTCGGGTGTAGCTGAGCTGGGCACCGCTGCCCTGCTGGCTAATGATAAGACCCGCCGCGCCGGTGGTCTGCTTGCGGCTCTGCTGTTTGTTGCGGTGTTCCCCGCGAACATTCAGATGGCTCTGGATGCCCGTAACCAGTCCACTCAGCGTAAGGCTATTGCGTATGGTCGCCTGCCCCTGCAGCTGCCGCTGATTTGTAGCGCTCTGAAGATTTGGCGTAAGTCGAAGTAGTCAATACATTCACCATTCGATACATTCGACACTCATCTCATTGACGAGAAAAGCACCTTAGCGTTTTAGAGATAAAACACTAAGGTGCTTTTAGCTTAATAAAAGCTCATATAAGCTCTTCTTATATCATATTTACGTATAATTGAAAACAACATACTATCTGCCACAGTGGCAGATATATAAACCCAAGGAGATTACAATGGGTACTTTTATTGGCACCATTATTACCGGCGCAATTATTGGTGCACTTGCACGCTTCTTTATGCGAGGCCGCCAGAACATTTCGATTCTTTGGACCATTATCTGCGGTGCTGTCGGCGCAGCTATCGGTACCTGGGCAGCGACCCAGCTGGGTGTTGCAGACACTAGCGGCATTGACTGGATCCGCTGGATTATCTCAATTATTGCTGCAATGCTGACCATTTCCCTGTACATGGGCTTGACCGGTAAAAAGTAAAGAGATATTTGCTAATTTCTTTTAAAACCTAAGCAATTTTTATAAAGCATAAGGCGGCACCTCCCCTAGCGTGAGCTAGTGCGGGAGGTGCCGCCTTTTCTGCGCCTCGCAGGAGGCATTACGTCTTCTTGGCTTATATCGCCTTGGCTTATGCCTTCTTCGCTTATGCCTTCTTGACGACGGAGGACTTCAGGTACATCTGGCCTGCGCCGGGGACCTTCGCCTCAATGTCGTGGCCGTTGACGGGGGATTCGAGCAGGCGGATGCCGCGCACCTTGGTGCCTGCCTTGATGTCTGCGCCGCCCTTGACCTTCAGGCCCTTAACGATGGTGACGGAGTCGCCGTCGACGAGCTCGTTACCAACGGAGTCGAGAACCTTGGAGCCTGCCGCTTCTTCGGTTTCGCCTGCTGCGGTGCGTTCCCATTCGTGGCCGCACATGGGGCATGCCCAGAGTTCGCCCATTTCGTAGGTGTAGTTTTCGCTGCATTCGGGGCAGGCGGGTGCTTCGATGTCGTTGAGATTTTCGCTCATGGTTCCTTCTTCGATCTGTGCGGATGGGCCGCTCCCCTACGGTGTGTGGCTGCGGCGTGTGGGCGCGCGTCAGCCAGGCAAGGGGTGCGACGGTGGAGGGTGCGAGGGTTCTCGCGTTCGTGCTGACTATACCATTTGGCGGGTGTGAACCGCATGTGCGGGGCTGGTTTTTGCCGGTCTTTTGGGGTGGGTGCGGGGCGTGGGTGAAACCGAAAATAAAATTTGCCTGGTTTGTGCGTAATATTTACGAAAATTCGGGTTTTTGCTCATTATGCAGAAGATAAGGCGTGTAAAGTATCTAGAGCATTTGTACGTTTATTGAGTGAAAGGCACGGCTTCATGAAGCTTTCTGCACGTAACCAGTTCGCTGGCAAGGTTGTTGAGATTACTGAGGGTGCAACCAACGGCATCGTTAAGATTGAGATTGCCCCGGAGGTTGTTATCTCTGCTTCCATCACCAACGAGTCCATCAAGGAACTGGGTCTGAAGGTGGGCGAGACTGCTTACGCAGTCATCAAGGCGTCTAACGTTATGGTTGGTGCTGACCACTAATCCCGGTCGATAAGACTTATATCCGGGCGACTGTATTATTCGGCGCGCGAGGGTTAATAGGGCGGAGCCCCGCACTGTGTGTACAGTGCGGGGCTCCGCTTTTATGCTTTTATCGCTTAGACATTGAAGCGGAACTCCACCACGTCACGGTGTAACTCGACGTTTCAGGGTGGTAAGCGATAACCTACGAGGAGAGGCCCCATTCCAGGGTCCAATTTCCGTGGCTGCCTTTTCCAGCCCTTCCCCATAGGTTTCCCACAATTTGGGGCACTTTTCACTGATCCACTCGAATCCCTGGCGGACATCGGCGTCATCAATTCCCCAGTCCCTTATGCAATCCGATTCAATTGCGGAAGCTAGATTCTCAATCATCCACTTCGATTGAAGGTCATCGACATCGGCAACCCATCCAACCGCTCTG
The DNA here is from genome assembly GCF_001810775.1 of Rothia sp. HMSC062H08. Taxonomy (NCBI): domain Bacteria; kingdom Bacillati; phylum Actinomycetota; class Actinomycetes; order Micrococcales; family Micrococcaceae; genus Rothia; species Rothia sp. HMSC062H08. The sequence goes on along the minus strand of NZ_KV802651.1, from coordinate 300,381 downwards.
ATGAGCCAGGCGGCTGTAGCAGTCACGCGCTCAGTCGCTCCTTCAAGTTCCCACTCATCAAACGAGCATAGGGCACCTTGACGTAGCAGAGAAGCAAGAGCTGTAGCAATTCCATATTTCAGCGCCCTTACCTCTTCCTCAAATAACCTCCCGTCTTGGCACCGCGGTTCCAAATCTCTGACTGCCAGGAGGGTACCTGTCAGAACATTCAGTTTAAGACCTCCAGGAGCCTGGGAATCAATCCTCTCAACCGCTTCAAGAAGACCGCTTGCTACAGGGGGATGGAGATTAACCAGATCCCGGTAGAAGGAGTGACCTGGACGTTGCTTTTCTGCCGTCGGTCCCGTAACAAGCGCGACGATACGCGAGTCCTCAATCGTTGCTCCCTGTCTTATTGCTTCCTTAATAAATTCGAGCAATCCGGGATAGGGTTGGTGTCCGTCACTTTCTGCATAACGGCGCTCGAACCCGTCAACATAATGGCTCACAACAGCATCAGTTAGGTTATCTTGCACCTTCACGCCGTCGGACGATCCAGGAAGCGGAAGAGCAGGATTGTCGCGAAGAAGAGTGAGAAGGAATTCCCGGTCCTCTTTCTTATACCCACTAACTTCCTCCCATAACGTCACCAGATGCGGGGGTTCTGTGGCTCGATTAATAATCCCCGGTAGCTCATCGCGTCGCTGGCGTTGAGAAACTAACGTTTGACTCTCGAGGAATTTGGCTTGCAACTCACTGTCACGTCTTGCTTGTTTGGCTTGCGACTTGCTGTCACGTTTTGATTGCCGTAATCCTAGCGCCCATAACACAACAGGGATTATGAGGGCCGCTAAGCCCACGAGAAACATCGGGTCGTCCCACGCCAATTTAGCTGAAAGAGAATTCCACCAGTCGATTATCATTTCTTGCCTCCTAAACACTGAAGCCGAGCTCAACCAAGTCATCATGCATCAGCAATATTCTGCGTTTCCTCAGTTACTTCTGCCGGCGGAGGTGTGAGATATTCCCCCGCACGACGAGTTGTAGTAATGTATTGACGATAATTTTTACAATCTCTTTTTGATATAGCGGCTTACATTACGCATTAAGGGTACAAAAAATCCGGTGACAGTGAGATGAATTTCGTCATCCCTCCGTCACCGGATTCTCAAAGTCCTATCGACCCGTCAGATTAGACGTTGAAGCGGAACTCCACCACGTCGCCGTCCTGCATGATGTAGTCCTTGCCCTCCATACGGACCTTACCGCGAGCTTTCGCCTCCGCCATGGAGCCAGCCTCATCCAGATCCTTGAAAGACACAACCTCAGCCTTAATGAAGCCACGCTCAAAATCAGAGTGAATCACGCCGGCAGCCTGCGGCGCAGTATCACCCTGGATTTTTCCTTCGCTTCATATCAACTACAGTAAAGGTATTTTTTTACAAGACTAACGCCAGAAACTATCTAAACCACATTTACTATTACATATAATTTTGTCGCAACCAGGCAATCGCCTCCATGTACGAATTGAATGATGCATTTATGTCAGTTGAGTTAGAATATCTAATCTGAATCTCGACCCGCGTAAATTTAAGATCATCAGGCATCCCTTTAGAGTTTTTCATTCTTGCGAGAAATCCAAGAGCTTCATCAAGATTCTGAGCAACATAATTTACGCCATACAGGGGAAGAATAAATATGCTGTCAATTTTACGGGATAGATGCTCTCGCAATCGTCCAGCAAAATTACTAAATTGATTTTCAGCATTCTCACGAAGGGACAAAATAACATTTTGTTGCCCCGCCTCCCCAATCGACGCCCAACGCTTAACTTGAGCCGCCATATGGTCCGCAGATGTCTTCTCATCAAACCAAAAGTCTATATTTTCGACCCGAAATGAGTCGACTAACAGTTCCATTGGAAAGTGCAAAACATCAATTCCCTGAGACTCCATCTGGCTAATCCCCCCTTGAGTCCATTC
>NZ_KV802651.1:217255-298320 GCF_001810775.1 Rothia sp. HMSC062H08 | reverse complement strand
CCTTGAGTCCATTCACCTGCCACTAAAGCACCAAGAAAAGGATTAGCAAAATGATAAGTTATCCTCAGCGGGATAAGCGCATTAGCAATTTCACCAGCCTTATTAACTGAATGCTTTGTGTAGCGCCTCCAAGCACTTTCGATAAAGGCAACAGGAGTGCCGATAATCTCCTGTGTACCTCCACGTTCCAAAACGAAGTCTAGGTCATGTTTATTTTGGTGCACATCGACCCATGTAACTTTCTTCTTTTGGCCTCGCGCAGGTCTAGGACCTTGGCGGTCAACATATAGGTCAAATTCATAAGCAATAGGAAGAAGCATATCGTAAAAAGCTTGTTCCATCATATAGCCAGCAATTTGCCCCAACGCGTGCGAAGGTGAAGTAGCCATATTATCCCTCAATCCATAGATATCCCTCATGCAGAGGATGATTATGCTTACGGTTTTTCCATTTAGTATTACGATCTCGAACTTTAGTAAATGACCAGGAGTTAAACCCTGCTGCTACAGCAAGCTCGCCAAGCCATTTTTCTACTGGAGCGTGAACACCATACGGAGCTGAATCTCCCACTACGTAGCACACTTTTGCTCCTGTCTTAGTCGCACGTCGCAGCGAGTGAAATACCTTTGCATTATCATAAAAATAGCCAGCTAGCATTGTGTTATATGCTTTATGCCCTGCACGTTCTTTACGAGCTTTTGTAAGATCATCATACACAGGCATAAATTCATTCATGATAGGACTCATCAGAGGAGATTCAAGGGCCTCTTCTGCATTCCAACGCCCCATATTTTGTGTAGCGGATCGTAACAAAACAGTTCGTAGTTCTCGCAAGTCTTTCCACCCTTCAATTTCTCCAAGTAAAATCTGCTCCAGGCGAAGAGTGTCAGCATAATCATAATTATTAGCGTAAGGGGGGGATGTAATTACCGCTTCAGCCCAATTATCCTTAACACCTACCAGATTTCTTGCATCAGAATGAAGTATGGTAGCCGTTGCAGGGTTATCCCCAAGCAAAAATTGTCGTTTTTCCATATCTGATGCAAAAAGCTCACCAGCAGACGCGAAAGCACTTAGCGGTTCAGCTACGCGACTTTTGGTTTTATTCGGCAATACATACTGCCATTGCGCAGTGCCTGCCGGAGAGCATGCACGGATAATCGAGATGAACGCAAGCCATAATAGTTCAGCGATTCCATCCGTATTCTGCTGGTTCAATACCTCATCGCGAATCCTCAAAAGTGTATGTAATGATGCTGAGTCAGGGAAACACTTGGCAATAAGAGGTGCTGTAGGTACCTGAACTGGACGATCTATTTTAACTGCCGCCAATACCTCATCTACACGTTCGCGTAGCTCATCTGGATTTTCGGTCCATAAAAGCTTTGCACTTGCGATACGCGCGACCATTGGATGGGCTTCTGTAGCCACAGATTCTATTTTCTGCTCTTGCGCAGCGAGCAAAGTTGTTCCAGAGCCTCCAAAAGGATCAAGTACCGTTTGCGCTCCCCAATGCCGCATCAAGCTACCGGCCCAATCTGCTGAGTAGCCAGCGCTGTATCGGAACCATCTGTGAACAGGACGCTTCATGTTATCTGCGAAAGTTGTTGTGTTCCGGAGGTCTCCAGCCCCAGTCATAAGGAACTTCTCAGTATCTTCTGCAAATGAAGGTACGAGTAATCTTGTATCCATTATTCTTCTACCCCTATGGTATTTGGAACCGACGTAGATTAGACGTTGAAGCGGAACTCGACTACGTCGCCGTCCTGCATGATGTAGTCCTTGCCCTCCATACGGACCTTACCGCGAGCTTTCGCCTCCGCCATGGAGCCAGCCTCATCCAGGTCCTTGAACGACACAACCTCAGCCTTAATGAAGCCGCGCTCAAAATCAGAGTGAATCACGCCAGCAGCCTGCGGCGCAGTATCACCCTTATAAATAGTCCAGGCGCGAGCCTCCTTCGGGCCAGCAGTCAGGTAAGTCTGCAGCCCCAGGGTCGAGAAGCCCACGCGAGCCAGCTGGTCCAGGCCGGACTCATCCTGACCGTTCATCTCCAGCATCTCGCGAGCCTCCTCCTCAGACAGCTCCACCAGATCAGCCTCCAGCTTCGCATCCAAGAACACAGCCTCAGCCGGCGCCACCATGTCACGCAGCTCCTGCTGCTTCTCCTCAGACGCCAGAATGCCCTCATCCGCGTTGAACACGTAAATGAACGGCTTAGCAGTCAGCAGGTTCAGCTCCTTCAAATGAGCCAGCTCCAGCTTCGCGTCCTTCGCACGAGAAATGATGGTGTCACCATCCTCCAGGATCTTCTGCGCAGCCTTGTAGGCCTCCAGCTGAGCGGCGTCACCCTTCTTAATCTTCACAGCCTTCTCCAGACGCGGAATAGCGTTCTCCAGAGTCTGCAGGTCAGCCAGAATCAGCTCAGTATTGATGGTCTCCATATCGGAGGCGGGGTCAACCTTGCCGTCCACGTGAATGACGTCCGGGTCATCAAACGCACGTACCACCTGGGCGATAGCGTGCGCCTCACGAATGTTCGCGAGGAACTTGTTACCCAGACCCTCACCCTCAGAAGCGCCCTTCACAATACCCGCAATATCAACGAACGAAACAGTCGCAGGCAGAATACGCTCCGAACCAAAAATCTCAGCCAGACGGTTCAGACGCGCATCCGGCAGGTTCACCACGCCCACGTTCGGGTCAATGGTCGCGAACGGGTAGTTAGCCGCCAGCACGGTGTTGCCGGTCAGAGCGTTGAACAGGGTGGACTTGCCCACGTTAGGCAGGCCAACAATGCCGATAGTTAGAGCCACAAGTTTTCCTTCGAATCATGTACCCCGCCAAACACTCAGGATGCGCCGCGTACGTGATGCGGCGGGTGCGGGCGGGCACAGGGCGAAAATGGTGCCCGCTTCCAAGCGCAACACCGCCAGTCTCAAGAAGAAACGGGTGCGGGGCGCCTGCGGGCATAGACACTACCATTCTACCGTGTTCACGCAGGAGCCGCCCCGAGTGCAGGGATAGGCACCGGTTAGGAGAAAGTGAAGGCGAAAAACTGAGGCGAGGAAGCATCATCGCTCCCCCGCCCGAATTATTGAGAAGCAGCGAGTTAGAGCCAGCCGTTCTCCGTGGCAATACGCACCGCATCCTGACGAGTCGACGCACCCGTCTTCGCCATCGCCGCCGACAAATAATTACGCACCGTACCCGCCGACAAAAACAACGCCGACGCAATCTGCTGAGCCGTACCACCCGACGCCGCCTCACGCAGCACCTGCGCCTCACGCTCCGTCAACGGAGAAGCACCCGTCACCAAAGAATCCGCCGCCAACGACGGATCCACCACACGCAACCCCGCATGCACACGACGAATCGCCTCCGCCAACTGGCGAGCACCCGTATCCTTCACCACGAAACCACTCGCACCAGCCTCCAGCGCACGGCGCACATAGCCCGGGCGGCCAAACGTCGTCACAATCAGCGTGCGCACCGGCTCACCCGACTCACTCACCGCACCCGCATCACGCAGCGCCGCAGCCGCCTCAATACCATCAGCCAGCAAAGTACCGGGCATCTGCACATCCAGCAGCACCACGTCCGGCTTCAACAGGGCGACAGCGCCCAGCACCTCATCACCACTACCGACCTGACCCACAATCTGCAGGTCAACCTCCAGGCCCAGCAGGGCGGCAAGAGCCTCACGGATGAGCTGCTGATCGTCAGCGAGCAGAACACGAATCATGGGAGCCTCCCAGGGGGCGAAGACGGGGTGATAATGGCGGGCGGAACAACCGCGTGAGGTTGTCTACCACCACCATACAGGGGCGGGTAGCTCCCCCGTCCAGGGCGCGGCGCCAAGTTCCACAATCTACAGCACCTATTTACAGCAGTGAGGTGTCGCCGTCCATGCTCACACGGATGCGCGTACCCACCCCACCGCCGGGGTTCTCCGCCAGCCACTGCTCGGGTGCCGCCTCGATCACCACGCTACCGCCGGACGCCGCCACGCGCTGAGCCATGCCCGTCAGGCCGTTACCGCGGGCATCGCCCGCACCCACGCCGTTATCGAGGATGTCCAAACCGGTTGCGCTCAGACGCACCCGCGCCGCGTTCGCACCCGAGTGGCGCACCATGTTCGTGACCGCCTCACGCAGAACCCAGGAGAACAGCTTCGCGTTCACGCCAGCCACCGCGAGCGCACTCTGAGCATCCGGCAGTTCGGCGCGGATACCGGCAGTCTGCAGGGCACGACCCGCACCCTCAATCTCACCCGAGAAGTCGGGTACGCGCAGGCGGGTGACGGTCGAGCGGACCTCCGCCAGGGATGCGCGAGACAGCTGCGCGATTGCCTCCATTTCGACGCCGGCGCGGGCGGGGTCAATCTCCAGCAGGCGCTGCGCCAGCTCAGCCTTGAGGGTGATGACGGTCAGGGAGTGGCCCAGCACGTCGTGCACGTCGCGGGCAATCTCCTCACGCTCCTCGGAGAGCGCCAGGGATGCACGCGCCACGTCCGCGCGTTCGCCCAGCTCAATCAGGTAGGAGAAGCCCAGCATGCCCACCATCGGCGCACCGATAAAGAGGGCAATTCCGCCGTGCGCGGTGACGTCAAAGCTGGTACCCACCATAAAAATTAGCCAGCAGGCCAGGGCAATCGTCGCGGCCACACCGAAGCGCAGGGGGTAGGGGGCGATTGTGCCAAAAATCCAGAACGCCACAAAGTACATGCTGAACGACAAGAACACCATATACGCCGATTCCAGCCGCAGCGCCGTCAGGCCAGCCACAGGCAGCGCCATCAGTAGCGTCCAGATGACGCTTCGACGCACCGTGGAGGCGACCGGCACCAGCCACGGCACCGCGTACGCCGAGCAGTTCACCACCGCGAACAGCGCAATCAGCGCCACGCCGGTCCAACGCACCGACGCCAGTTCCGGGGCGGTGAGGAAGCTATCCAGCGGCATGAGCAGAAACACCAGCCACGGGGCGCTAAAGCCCAGCGCCAGCCAGTTCACGCTGCCGCGGCGTTCACGGTAGAGGAAGCGGAAACGGTTCTTGCCCAGGGTGCGCTTCGCGGCGGAGGGTGCCGCCTCGTTCTCCGTGTGGGGGTGTTCGTTCTCGTAGGAATGGGTGTGGGTGTGGGGTTCGGTCATGGTTCTAGCCTAACGTGCAAATACCGCGGGTGCAGATATCACCGGTGCGGCGGCTTCAACGGGTACAGCGCGGGTTCGGTGCGAGTGGATACGGATTCCGCCGCAGCCTCGAGGTTCAAGGCTGCGGCGGGAAGAAGCGTTTAGCGGCGAGTTGCGCGGCGCATCAGCAGGGCAGAAACACCCAGGAAGATAGCCGCCCACACGACCAGGCTCACTACGGCGTACCAGAGCGGCTCGGTCACGAACCAGTCCTCACCACCCAGAATAATGGTCTGACCTGCGGCGAAGGGGTAGCGGGCAATCTCGGCAGCACCGTACAGCGGGGTGAAGCGGGCGTACTTCAGCAGGTCGGTGCTCAGCGGGGAGAACACGGTACCGAAGAAGCTCATAATCACCAGCAGACCGTTCGCAATGGACACGGCGTTCTCGTTACGAATCAGCAGACCCATCATGATGCCGTAGAAGGCGAACACCAGACCGCACAGCACCGTCAGCGCGCCGGCGGCAAGCTGCTGGTTCACAGGGATCTCAACGCCGGTAAACATGCCTACAATGTTCACCGCAATCACCGGCACCGCAGAAATCACCAGGGCGGTCAGAGCCTTCGCGCCCAGGTACTTGCCGGTGGTCAGCGGGGTCAGCGCCAGCTGGCGGTTCCAGCCGCTGGAGAGCTCGGTGACGGTGCTACCGCTAATCGCCACGGTGTTCTGCACGGCGCCGTACAGCGCCATGCCAATCATGACGTACGCTGCTACGTTGCCGTCACCCATCGGCTGGGAGGAGTAGTCCTGCATCGCGCCAAAGAGCAGGAAGAAGACGATGGGCAGTGCCACGCCGAAGAAGAAACGGTCGGTCGAGAGGATAGAAGCGCGGATGTCGTAGAGTGCGTAGCGGAGCATGATGTTTTCCTTGAGGTGTGTAGCGGCGGCGTGTGGTGTTGAGGCGGTCTAGTGTTTAGGCGTCGGATGCCTTGGAGGCGGCGGCCTGCTCGGTCAGCAGGGTGAAGGACTCGTCCAGGGAGGGCTTGGTGACCTCCAGGTCGCTGATGCTGTAGTTGTTCAGCAGAGTGCGCAGTACCTGCTCAATCTCCAGCACGGAGATGCGGTGGCGGTACCCGCCGGACTCTTCGGTCACCTCGACCGGCACATCCAGGTCGGTGATGGGTGCGGGTGCGAGGAAGGAAAGGTGGCGGTGGCCGGTCAGGGCGCGAATCTCGTCGGAGGAGCCGTCAGCGATGATAGAGCCGGATTCCATGAGCACGATGCGCTGGGCGAAGTTCTGTGCTTCTTCCAGGTAGTGCGTCGCAAAAAGAATGGTCGTTCCACGCTCGGCGATGGCTTCCATGCGCTCCCAGAAGGTGCGGCGCGCATTCACGTCCATGCCGGCGGTCGGCTCGTCCAGGATCAGCAGTTCCGGCGAGTGCATGGTCGCCAGGGCGTAACGCAGACGCTGTTGCTGACCGCCCGAGCACTTGCCGACCTTACGCTTAGCAATCTCGGCCAGGTCGGCGCCGGCGAGTACCTCATCCACGTCAATAGGCTTGGGGTACAGCGCCGCAATCATCTCAACCGTGGCGCGAATCGTCAGGTCCTTGAGCAGGCCACCGGTCTGCTGAACCGCACCGAGTAGACCGGCGCGTGCCGCCTCGGAGGCGTTGCGACCGAAGACGCTCAACTCGCCGCCGCTGGGCTGGGTCAGACCAAGAATCATGTCGATGAGGGTGGTCTTGCCGGCGCCGTTGGGGCCGAGCAGTGCGATGATTTCGCCGCGCTTGACGGTCAGGTCAATCGAGTTGACGGCGACCACGGTGCCTGCCGCGCGGGTGGAGAAAACCTGGCGGAGGGAGCGGGCGGAAATAACGGTTTCTGCGGTGTTTTGCTTGCTATTCTGAAGTGCTGCGGTGTTCATGTTTCTATTACACCGCCGGTTTTCGCACCGGTGCGGTACAGAGTGTCATGACCTGCCCATGACAAATGTCATGAGTTCGCGGAGGGGTTGATATGACGCGGTAATTTCCGGGGTAATAGGCCCTGGGCAACGAGGGTGCAGCGGAGGCGGTCACACGAAGCGGGGGCTCCGTCCTCGAAGCGCCCCCAGGCGCTGAAGAGGGGGCACTCCCCCGCGTAGCGTGAGCGCGACGCTGCATAAGCGTCCCCCTCTACTCCCCCACGAGCGGAACCCGGCGCATACCGCTGCCCCAAACCGTGCATCCTCAGGCACGAAAAACCCCGTGTCTTCTCCCCACACGGGGAAGAAGACACGGGGTCATAAGCTAAAAGTCTTAGCGAGTGGGCTTAGCGCCGCGGCCACCGAGCTGGCGGCCTACGTTCTCGTCATTCTTCAGGGCGGAACGCAGCTCCTTCGGCAGGGAGAAGAGAATATCTTCCTTCGCGGTCTCCACCTCTTCGATGGTGTTGTAGCCGTACTCGGCGAGCAGAGCCAGCACCTCCTGAACCAGAACCTCGGGCACGGACGCGCCGGAGGTCAGGCCCACGGTTGCCACGCCCTCAAACCAGGACTCGTCCACCTGGTGTGCGAAGTCCACACGCTCGGCACGCTTAGCACCGTATTCGAGTGCCACTTCCTTCAGACGCACGGAGTTCGAGGAGTTCGCCGAACCAACCACGATCACCAGGTCGGCGCGCGGTGCAATCTCCTTGATGGCGCCCTGGCGGTTAGAGGTTGCGTAGCAGATGTCGTCCGAGGGCGGATCCTGCAGGGAGGGGAAACGCTCACGCAGACGCGCCACGGTTTCCAGGGTCTCATCCACGGACAGGGTGGTCTGAGAAATCCAGACGACCTTCTCCGGGTTGCGGACGGTCACCTGATCCACCTCGTCGGGCGAGTTCACGATCTGGATGTGCTCGGGCGCCTCACCGGCGGTACCCTCGACCTCTTCGTGGCCGGTGTGACCGATGAGCAGGATGTCGTAGTCCTGCTTGGCGAAGCGCACAGCCTCGCGGTGCACCTTGTTCACCAGCGGGCAGGTCGCGTCAATAGTGTTCAGGAAGCGGTCGCCGGCTGCGGAAACCACCGCCGGGGACACGCCGTGCGCCGAGAACACGGTCACGGAACCTTCGGGAACTTCATCCACTTCATCAACGAAGATAGCGCCCTGCTTTTCCAAGGTCTCCACCACGTGGCGGTTGTGAACAATCTGCTTGCGCACGTAGACGGGCGCACCGTAGTGCTCCAGCGCCTTCTCAACAGCAATCACGGCACGGTCAACGCCTGCGCAGTAACCGCGCGGGGTGGCGAGCAGGACTTTCTTCTCACCGGTGACGGGCGCGGCGGCTTCAACGTCGGCGCGGCTGCGGCGCTCGCGGGGTACGGGCGGCAGGCCCAGGGCAATAGTTTCAGTGGACATGGTTACTATCCTACGTTGTTCGGACTTTTAGTGTGTGATGACTGTGGCACCGCTCGCAGGGCTACGTCCCAGGGCGATGAGGCGAATCAGAATACCGAGCAGCAGGGCGAGGATCGCCATGACCAGCCCGTAGCTTGCCGCCGCCTGCAAGTGCCCGGTCAGTGACGGTGCAAGCTGGTTCCATACCCCGGTAATCAGCGCCGTTCCGGCGGTGCTGTGGCTGGTAATTCCCAGGGATTCGGGGCTTTGGGCACCAAACCAGGCTGCGGCACCCCAGCCCAGCAGGGCGTAGAGCAGAGCCGTAACCACCGGCACCAGGATGCGGTGCCTGGGCGCCAGCAACGTAGCCAGCAGCAGGCTCAGCACCGAGATGACGGTCAGCGGCATGGTGGATTTGCCCAGCGCGGCGGCACGGTTAATGCCGGCGTGCAGGAACCACTCCTGCTGCTCCTGTTGTCCCTGCTGACTGTTGCCGTCCTTCACCCGGTCAATGTTGAGGGTTTCAGGGCCGAGCTTGGTCAGGTCAGGGTCGAAGGAGCCGATAGAGCCGACCTTCGCGTCCAGCGCACGGTAGAAGGGGGTGAGCACAATGACGGCGGGGCCGTCCTGGTGTTCAAGGTTGTAGCGGCGAGTTTCCTCGGCTATTTCCTTCCAGAGGCTTCGATATTCTTCAGTTTTTGACAGCTCAGCCGCGGAACGGTTGAGCATGGAACGTATGCCGTCTTGTGTCGGCTTTACAAGAATGGAGTATAAGCCGCTTTGTTTGGTGCCGTCGAGGAAGGTTGTCATAGCCTCCGACTTCATGAGGTCTTCGACTGCGCCGTCCGCGATGCGCGAGGCGAGCTGCGAATCCTCCGCCAGGTTGGAGGAAATCTGCGAGAAACCGCGCTCTGACATGAGCTTGGAGTTCACCCAGGCACCCGCGGTTGCACCCAGACCGGTCACCAGGGCCAGGGCGCACAGCACAACGGTCAGGAACCTCCGCAAACCTGCCGCAAAAGGAGGCTCGGGGGCGGCATGCAGTTCAGCCTTGGTGGGGGCTGCGGCGTGGCCGAGCGTGCGCGTGGGCTGTAGCAGAGTGGTGTCTTCATCCGCCGTATAGTAGCCGTCCGTGCGGGTAATCCGAGTATCGACGACTCGGGTCGCGTCCGCCGGGTAGTTTTGCGCGCCAGTACCCGCCGCTGACGAAGCCGCGGCGGTGTTGAGGGCGTTGTTCTGATGTGCTGACTGATCGGGTGAGCGCATGAGCCTAGGGTACCCGCTCACAGTGTTCAAAGCCGATTCAGACCCGCAGAATGCGCCAGAAGCTAAGTTCTGCCTGCACTGCGTGCAAGCTACCCGAGTCGCCAGGCTGACCTGTGCGCAGGCGCATAACCGACCAATCAGGGACAATAGAGATTATGAACTTCTACAACCCCTCCGCAGCGCAGCCGGCACCCGCGCTGGTGGTGCCGCCCGTGCACGAGCGGCAGCTTCCCGGGAAGTCTCAGGAAACCACCGCCACCAACCCCTGGCCCCTCGCCCTGCTCGCGCAGAACCTCAAAAACTACGTAGACAAGGTTCCCGAGCTCTGGGTGGAGGCGCAAGTCGCCTCCCTCAACGGCCGCGGTGGCAACGTCTTCATGGAGCTCAAAGACCTCAACGAAGACTTCTCCTTCACCCTCGCGCTCTTCGGGCGTGCCGGTAGCGGCCTGGCGGCTGATGTGACCGTAGGCGCTCGCATCGTCACCCGCGCCAAGCCGAGCCTGTGGAAGAACGGCAAGCTCTCCCTCATCGGCAAGGAAGTGTACGCGGTCGGCACCGGCAACCTGCACGAGCAGCTGCAGCGTCTACGTGAAGCTCTCGCCGCTGAGGGGCTGTTCTCTGACGCGAGGAAGAAGCCGCTGCCCATGCTGCCGAATCGTGTGGGTCTGATTACCGGTCGCGATTCTGACGCGGAGAAGGACGTTATCCGCAACGCCTCCCTGCGCTGGCCCGGCGTGGTCTTCGAGGTGCGCAATACCCGCGTGCAGGGTGAAGGCGCGGCGGCTGAGGTCATTGCCGCGCTCGCCGAACTGGACGCCCACCCGGAGGTGGACGTCATCGTCATCGCCCGAGGCGGCGGCTCCTTCGAAGACCTGCTGCCCTTCTCTGAGGAGGCGCTCATCCGCGCCGTCGCGGCGGCGGCCACCCCGGTAGTCTCGGCAATCGGTCACGAGGCAGACTCCCCCATCCTCGATGCGGTTGCCGATCTGCGCGCCTCCACCCCCACCGATGCGGGTAAGCGCATCGTGCCCGATATTTCGGAGGAAACCGCCCGCATCACCGAGGCCCGCGCCCGCCTGGACCGCGCGGTACTCGGCTACGTGGGCATGCAGATGAACTACATTGCCCAGCTGCGAAGCCGCCCGGTGCTCACCCACCCGGAGTCCTCCCTGCTCATGCGTGTGGAGGAGCTGAGCCAGCTACGCGAGCGCGCTCACCGTTCGGTGCAGCACCGCTTGGAGCGTGAGTCGGCGACTCTGTCGCATACGTTGGCGCGGGTGCGTTCGCTCTCGCCTGCGCAGACGCTCAACCGCGGCTACTCCATCGTTCAGGATGCCGCGGGCGCTATTGTGCGTGACGCTTCGGGGCTGAGCGAGGGCGAGCAGATTACGGTGCGTGCGGCGACCGGTTCGGCGCAGGCGGCCGTGACTTCTACGGATCCCTCAAACATCTCCTAAACCTCGATACCCCTACGTTTTACCCCTAGTTTTTACCCCTGAAAGGTTCCTCAATGAGCGAGAACATTAGCTTCAACAGCGCCGAGCTGGGCGCACCCGTCGAAACCCTCGGCTACGAGCAGGCGCGTGCCGAGCTGGAGCAGGTCGTGCGCCAGCTGGAGTCCGGCGCCAGTGATTTGGAGACCTCCATCGCCCTGTGGGAGCGTGGCGAGGCGCTTGCCGCCCGCTGCGAGGCGTGGCTGCAGGGCGCGCAGGAGCGCCTGAACGCGGCACGCGGCGCACAGGCTGGTCAGGAGAACCTGGCAAACTAAAGCCGCTTCCAGCACCCGCTCTGGCACATCCGCCAGCCGTCAAACAAAAATAGCCTGCCCCGCAGCTCATCAGAACTGCGGGGCAGGCTATTTCTGTCTATATGTAGCAGAGGCGGGAAGGCTAGTGCTTCTGCTTGTAGTCAGCCATGAAGTTACCCAGGCGCTCCAGGGCACTGGTGAGGGTCTGCGTATCGGGCAGGAACACCAGGCGGAAGTGGTCCGGGTCCTTCCAGTTGAACGCGCGGCCGTGGCTGAAGAGAATCTTCTGGCTCTTGAGCAGGTCCAGAGCGAACTGCTCGTCGTCGGTAATGTCGAAGCGCTCAACATCAATCTTCGGGAACAGGTACAGAGCGCCGTCCGCGCTGGTGCAGCTGATGCCGTCAATCTCGTTGAGCATCTTGTGCGCCAGGGTGCGCTGCTCGTACAGGCGGCCGCCGGGAACAATCAGCTCGTTAATGGACTGGTAGCCGCCGAGCGCGGTCTGGATGGCGTGCTGTGCCGGAACGTTGGCGCACAGGCGCATGGAGGCGAGCAGGTGGATGCCCTCAAGGTAGCTTGCGGCGTCCTTCTTCGGGCCGGTGATAGCGACCCAACCCGCACGGTAACCGCAGACGCGGTATGCCTTGGACAGGCCGGAGAAGGTCAGGCAGAGCACGTCGTCGCCGGTGAGGGTCGCCATGTTGATGGCCTCTGCGCCATCGTAGGTAATCTTTTCGTAAATCTCATCAGAGAACACGACCAGACCGTGTTCGCGTGCCACATCCACAATCTGCTTAAGCACGGAACGCGGGTAGACGGCACCGGTGGGGTTGTTCGGGTTAATAACCACGATTCCCTTGGTGCGCTCGGTAATCTTCGACTTAATGTCTTCGATGTCCGGGTACCAGTTGTTTTCCTCATCGCAGAGGTAGTGCACGGGCTTGCCGCCGACCAGCGCGGTGGCTGCGGTCCACAGCGGGTAGTCGGGCATGGGGACCAGGATTTCGTCGCCGGTCTCGCACAGTGCCTGCAGGGTCATCGGGATCAGCTCAGACACACCGTTACCCAAGTAGATAGATTCGGTGTCGAGGTTCATGATGCCGCGGTTCTGGTAGTGGTGCACAATGGCGGTACGTGCCGAGTAGAGGCCGCGGGAGTCAGAGTAGCCCTGAGTTTCGGGCAGGTGACGAATGATATCCATCATGATGGCATCCGGCGCCTCAAAGCCGAAGGGTGCGGGGTTACCAATGTTCAGCTTGAGGATGCGGTGGCCCATCGCTTCCATGCGATTGGCTTCATCCAGAATGGGGCCGCGGATGTCGTACAGGACGTTGCTCAACTTTGAGGACTGACGGTACTTCGTCATGATGATTTACTTTCTAGGGTGATCCAAAATGAATTGTGCTGCGTCATCATCTGCGATGGGGTTGGAACCGCTAGTCAGACGCAACAGGAACGAGAGGTTACCCGTGTCTAATGTAGATGATACGCGGTTAATTGCCGTACGGGCGCTATCTGGCAGGGTACGGCGAATAATGGGCACCAGTTGCTGCTGCAAAAGCGCCGTCGAGGGGTCTTCCAGGGTGACCAGGCGATTCTCTTCAATCGCGGAGTCGCTGCTGTGTAGCAGGGTCACCTGCACGGTGTCTGCGGTGAGGGCGTTGACGCGCTCGGCGGGGTCGTCCTGAATCTTCGGGTCGTGCACACGGTAACGGTAGAGGCTACGCAAAGAATCCACGCCGTAGGTGCCGCTGGAGTACCCGGTCGGGATGGAGAACGCCAGGGAAGACTGCACCTCACGCAGGTTCGCGAGGGAGTTGAGCTTGTGGCGGGCACTCACGGCGCGGGTAGTGACCAGCACATCCTTGTTGGTGGCGCTAGCACCGTTGAGAAGCATGAGCTCTTCGGGCAGGATGCGCGAGATGGCGTTGGTCATGTCGGTGGTGCTCATGGCGCGCAGGTTGATGGGGTCTGCGGAGCGGGTGGAGCTTGCGGTGGGGCTTGCGGTACCGTCCGTAGCATGCGCGGAGGCGGTGCTCTCCTCCGCGGTGGGGGTAGCTGCCGGGGGCAGGGTCACGCCTGCCGCTTGAGCGGAGGCGCTCACGGAGGCGGCGATGCGTTCGTTATGGGCGGCGGCGGGGCTGATTTTGCCGTCGTCGGTCAGGTAGAGCAGTAGGTCGCCGCTGTAGTCGATGACCAGGTCCAACGCTTCAGGGGCGGCGGCAGTGGTGCTACCGGTTTCCTCATCGTCGGGCAGAGTAGCGGTAGGGGTGGCGGAGTTAGCCGAAGGAACCATGAGCCCGCGCAGGGCGGTAGCGCGGCTGTTGTCGGTGTCAACAAGTTCAACGGAGTAGCCAATCTGTCGCAGGGCGCGCGCGTACACGTGCGCTACGGCGCGCATTTCACGCAGAGCACCGTAGCCGATGCGCAGAGTGCCGTAGCTGGACGCGGAAGGGTCCACCTGGGGGGTAGCGTCATTATTCCCGCAGGCGGCGAGCAGCGGCATGAGCGCCAGGGAGGTGAGAGCCGCACGGCGGGTGAGGGTCAGTCGGTTCATTAGGGAAGCTTCCGTGCGTTTTCATCGGCAAGAAATTCGCGGTATTCGCGTGCCCAGCTAGCGGCGTTGGAGTAGCCCATCATGGAGGCTACCTCGTCGATGAGGGTGCCGTAGCGGATGGTGTCCAGCTCAGCGATGGGTACCCAGCGTGCAGTGTCGGAGGAGCCGTTGATTTCGTGGCGCAGTTCGCCGGTGACAATGTGGGCACGGAAAACCACCCGCAGGGCGCAGAAGGGTAGCGCTTGCGGGTCTTTCTGGGTGGAGCGCACAGGGAAGTGTCCGGCGTGCACGCCCAGAATGTCTTCAATGGCGACGCTGTAACCGGTCTCTTCGAGGGTCTCTCGTAGCGCGGTTTCGTCGGCCTGTTCACCGGGTTCCATGCCGCCACCGGGCAGGGACCAGAGGGGGCTGAGCGCGCGGTCTTCGGGCACCCAGCGGGTCATGAGCAGCTTGCCCTGCTCGATGATGACTGCGTAGGCTGCGGGTCGGGTTTCCATTGCTAATGCCATGGTTTGATTTTACCGTCTATCGTTCTTTAGCGTTTCTTGCCGCGGCGTGCGCTGGCAGCTTTGGCGGACTGTCGAGCGTGCTGGCGCGCGTTGCCGTTTTTCTTGGCGTTAGCGCGCTTTTTATCGCGTGCTTCGCGGCGGGCGTTGGCGGCTCGTGCCTTCGCTTTTTCCTTTGCCTTTTCGGCGGCAATGCGTTCGGCGCGTGCCTGCCGGGTTTCGCTACCGCGCTCGCTAGTTGCGGTGCGGCCACGCACAATGCCGATGAAGTCCTGCAGGAGCGCTTCGAGCTCTTCGCTGCGCGGCTCGCCCTTGGGGGCACGCGGCCAGACCAGGTGCACCGGGTAGAGGTCCAGGCCCGCAACGGGGCGATAGGTGAGGTCCTTGCGGTGGTAGAAACGCGCAATGGACATGGGCACAATGTACAGGCCCACACCGGCGGCAACCAGCTCGATGGTTTCCTTATCGGTCAGACCTTCGGGCACGATGCGGCCGGCACTCTCACGCCATGCGCGGGAGACTTCCTCATAGGCGGGAATATCGGAGGCGGGCTGCAGCAGGAACTCCTCGGCAAGCTCCTCCACGGGCACCTCATCGAGCACGGTGAGCACGTGGTCCACGGGCAGAATGACCACGGGCAGCTCCTCGTAGAGGCGGATGCTGTGGTACTTCTCGCCGTCGGTGCTTGCCGGTTCGCGGTCGGGGCGCACAATGCTCATGTGCGCGAAGGGATTCTCGGGTACGTGCTTAGGCTCAATGGGGGCGTGCTCGATACCTTCGACAGGCGCCTCAGAGACCGCGGATGCTTCGGAGACGGCGGTTCCCTCTTCTGCAGACCCAGCGGCGGATTCAACGGAGGATCCAGCGGCGGGGTTATCGGCGGGATCAATCAGGCACAGGTCCTGATGCAGGGAGTCCAGGCCGCGCGCCTCACGCACGGGCACCTCCGCCAGCTGCACGCGGTCACCGAAACGCTCATGCCAGCGGTTGAACCACTTACCGGGCATGATTGCCGGCACGTAGCTAACACGCAGCACGGAGCGCTGCAGCACGGGGACGGGCAGAGCCTCCGGGGTCTGGATCATCGCCAGCTGCTCGGGATGCAGGTACACGCGAGTGGGGGCCTCGGTGGGCGCTTCGGTTTCTACCTCGTCGATAGCGTTTTCGGACGCGTTCTGCTCGGGGTCGATTGCGGTGAGGGCAGGGTCGTTGACGGGCTGCTCTTCGGGGGTGCCTGCAGTGGAGGATGCGGATGAACTCATCCCTCCACGCTAGCACATCTTGGGCGGGGGTATTGAGGGCAGGTGAGCGGGCACAACCCGGCGAGATAGTGCACCTATCCCCTGCTGGAGGTAGGACTAGTTCTCGGCGATGTTATCCGCAGTGTTCTCAACGGTTTCGCGATTAATGCGGCGTTCGCGCAGCTGAGCCACAATGACCATCACCGTAATAACAATGGCAAGGGCGAGGGGGAACATCCACGGCTCCAGGCCGAGGGCCGCAAGAATTGCGAAGCCAATCGTGGTGTAAATACACGCCCACATGAAGGTTCCAACCAGCATCGCGGGAACCCAACGGCGTAGAGGCATTTTCGTGAAGCCGGTCGTGATGATGACCGCGGTTTGCAGACCCACGGTGAGAAAGCAGAGGGGCACAGCAATAACGCCCCACCGGTTAATCAAGCGGCGCGCTTTACGGTAGAGCGGGCTGTCCATTGCTTTGCGGATGCGGTCGAGGCGGGCGCCGCCTTCAGCAGCGAGCGCGCCAAGAGCGTACACGATGCTGGTGCGGACGATTCCGACCACCCACATGAAAGCTAGGGCAACCTCAATTGGGAGTGCGTCAAACCAATCTTTCACCCGGCTATTCTCTCATGAGTGGGCGATATTAACCTGATTGAAGGTTTTTTGAGGCTTCTTATTCGACTTTTGGAGGGGTCAGAAAATTTTTTTAAATTTTTTCAGCCGGGGGTTATTGCCCCTTGTCGCCTGCAATGGCGCGGATTTTACTTAGGGCAACCTTAGTTTATTGACAGGGTGTCGCTATTTTCAGCTTGTCACCCGCACGGGAATTAGGATATATTTTTATTACCGAATAGGGCAGGCCTTGTGGGAAGGCCTTCCTAATCGGTCTAGAAGACTTTCTTCCTGTGTGTGATGCTAGAAAAGGAACCCCATGGACGGGGTTCCTTTTCTTTTTAACTTCTTCCCAATCATCCCCAGGCATACAAAAACCCCGACAGTGTGAACTGTCGGGGTTTTATGCGTGTCTGGAGCAAAGTCTACTTCTTACCCTGGTTCTTGTCCTGGCGGTGCAGTGCACTCAGCGGCTTAGGCAGCTGAACCGGGTTCCAGGTGTTGCTAACCGCCTCAAAGGAGGAGCCGGCACCGGGGTGACGGTTCGTCGAACGAACACCGCCGGTCGCAGTAGCACCGGTCGAAAGAACCGAATCGTTCAGCGAGGCGATATCCAGCGCATCGAACTCGGAATCGTCCAGGACATCAGGCAGAGGAATCTCTTCGGGAATCGGCTGAGCGGGAGCCTGAGTAGCAGGTGCCGCAGGTGCCTGACGGACGGGCGAGCCGTCGCGCAGAGCCTGGCGAGCCACCGGCTGATCCGACTGAATAGCTGGCTGCTGAGCAGGAGCTGCTACCGGCTGTGCAGGTGCCTGGGTGGCTGGTGCAGGCTGAGCTGCTACCGGCTTGGCGGGAGCCTGTACGGGTGCCTGAGCGGGCTGTGCAGGCTGAGCAGACGGCACGCGCTGAGCGCGTTGAGGCTGCACCGGCTGGGGCTGAGCGGGCTGGCTCGGAACAACCGGAGCCTGAGCCACCTGAGGCTGTGCAGCAGTACGCGGTGCACCGGAGGAAGTAGCGGAACCGCTCTCCTGGTCAAAGAGCACGCTACCGCGGCGAATCGGCTGGAAGCGGCTCGGACGCTGCTGGCGGCGCTCCTGACGGTGACCTGCGGGCGCCTCCGCCGGGCGGGCAGAACGGGCAGGTACGGGACGAGAAGAATGAGCAGGTGCCGCAGCAGGCGCTTCCGCACGAGGAGCCGCCTCGGGAGCCTCATCGGAGGACTCCACCGCAATGTGCGCACGGCTCGGGCGTGCCGCCTCACGGCTCACGTTGCGGACAGTAGTCTCACGGGTTGCGGGGCGAGCCTGATGTGCAGGCTCTTCGACAGCTTCAGCTTCCGGCGCTTCAGTATCCTCTACAGGCTCAGAAGCGTCATCGTAAGCTTTTTCGTCGTCAGACTCTTCATACGCCTCAGCGTTGTTATCCTCGGCATCTTCTGCTTCTGCCTTGGCGTGGCGCTCATCGCGGTTCGCCTTAATCTGGTTGCTAAGAGACTCCAGCAGACCAAAACGGCTTACAGCCCACGCACCACCGGCAAGAATCAGGAAGAGAACAGCCCAACCCCACGCCAGAACTCCAAAGAGCGCCAACAGGCCGGTGACCAGGGCAAGCACGCCCAGACCAGCCGCAACCAGCAGGGCGATACCGCTCAGGCTCGAGGTATCAAAGTAGGACAGCGGCGAGGGCTTCGACTCCTCCACCACCGGAATCTCATCGGTGTAGGGAGCAGTCGGGGAAGAATCACGAATCTGCGAAATAGAAGCCGTATCCGGGGCAGGCTGAACAGCATCCTCTACGGCGTGAGAGGAACGGGAAGAAGCCTGTGGAAGAGCAGAAGAGGGTAGGGAGGTACCCGGCGCCACCGCATGATCGGAAGACTGGTACGCCTCCGACTCGTTCAGCAACACACCGGCGGAGGCGAGAATATCCTCCGCGGTACGCTCAGCACTAATCAGGGGACGTTCAGGCTCCATGACAGGGCCAGCGGGCGCGCGACGCAGGCTCCTGGGCACAAACCACAGCAGCAAAATCACGGTCAGAATTACCAACACGCCGGAGGTGTTCAAAAGCGTCATATTCAGGTCGCCCTCTATCGTCCCTTTATCCCTAGACTTTAATCATACCCTTATATTCCCAATGCTTTCCATAAGCGGCAAGAATCGGGCTGGATATGCACATATACCCCTGAAGGAATATGCACACTACAACGTCGTCGCGTCCCTGCACAAGGCACACCCTGGGCCCTCGCCCAGTAGCACCCCAAGCACATAATAGACACATACGACGCAAAGGAAGGCGCCCTCCCTTGGGGCTAAAACGCCCCACCGGAAAGAACGCCTTCCTCAGCGTGGTTGGTATTTATCGGTTGCCCTCTTTAGAGAGCGGGTGCAGAGTAATTAGCAGTTCTCTGCAACAAAGTCCTTCAGCCATGCGCGCAGGTCGTCACCGAACTCGGGGCGCTCGGCAGCAAGAATAACGTTTGCCTTCAGGTAGGACAGCTTGTCACCGGTGTCGAAACGGCGGCCGGAGAAGACCACACCGTAGACACCTTCGCCTTCGCCCTCACCCTGAGCCAGAGTCTGCAGAGCGTCGGTCAGCTGAATCTCGCCGCCGCGGCCCGGAGCGGTGTTCTCCAGAACTTCGAAGACCTTCGGGCTCAGAACGTAACGGCCAATCACAGCGTAGTTCGAGGGAGCCTCATCAGCAGCAGGCTTCTCAACCAGGCCGGTGATTTTAACGAAACCGTCTTCGCCCTCAACAGCCTCAATAGCAGCTGCGCCGTAAGCAGAAATAGCCTCGCGGGGAACCTCCATCAGAGCAACGACAGAACCGCCGGTGCGCTCCTGGACCTCCACCATACGAGCGAGCAGGTCTTCCTTCTCGTCAATCAGGTCATCGCCGAGCAGAACAGCGAATGCTTCGTCACCAACGTGGCGCTTTGCGCGCAGAACAGCGTGGCCCAGACCCTTGGGGTCGCCCTGACGCACGTAGTGCAGGTCGCCACCCATCTCATTGGTAGCTACCACGGATGCGAGTAGGGCGTCCTTACCCTGCTCAGCGAGCTGCTGCTCCAGAACGGGAACGCGGTCGAAGTGATCCTCGAGAGCGCGCTTGTTACGGCCGGTAATCATCAGAACGTCGTTCAGACCGGCACGGATTGCTTCCTCCACCACGTACTGAATCGCGGGGCGATCAACGACGGGGAGCATTTCCTTGGGGGTTGCCTTCGTTGCGGGCAGGAATCGGGTGCCCAGACCAGCAGCAGGAATAACTGCCTTAGTAACAGACTTAATTTCAGTAGCCATGCCACAAGAATACCCTAAGTTGTAAAGTACTTAAGGCGATTTATAGACACTATGACATGAAAAAATCTTCAACGTGACTAACTACATATCCACAGCGGCCCATTCTTCGGTGTGCAAAGAAAATGCACCCCACAGAACTCAGCACTATTTTTCTCAAACCCTATACTAAAAAGTGGAATCCACGTCCCCGCAGATATAGGTCAATTTTCACCACCCACCAGGGCAGTTTTACCCTGCGCACGGATACCTCTCAGCATAGAGTGAACGCACCTTACTTCCTACGGGACGCGCCACTCCCCAACCCTTCACACAAGACCCGCAACGACGATGGGACACACCATGCACCTCAACACAACCCCCGCCACCAGCAACTCCGACGCCGGTGCCAGCGCAGACGATATCTCCCTAGACAAAGACATTCTCCGCTCCCAAATCCGCCCGCGCCGCCTCACCGCACGCAGCCACCGCGGCGAACACGGCCTGCAGCAGATGCAGGAGCTCTTCACCGCCCACATCCTCGAGGCGGTTGCGCAGCGGGTCCACTCCCCCGGTACCATCGCGGCGTACCTGCCCACCAAGTCCGAACCGCCCATCGTCGAGGCGCTAACCCGCCTGCACAAGGACGGACACCGCATCCTTGTGCCCGTCGTACGCCCCGGTCGCAAACTCGCCTGGGTGCACTGGGACCCCACCGTTGAGCATCCGCTCAGCCCCATGGGCATCCCCGAACCCGAAGGCGAAGAACAAGACACGCAAGCATTCATTGACGCCGACCTGCGTCTCATCCCCGCCCTTGCTTTTGATGCAGGCGGGCACCGCCTCGGTCAGGGAGGCGGCTACTACGACCGGATTATCCCCCTGCTCAGCGACCAGCAGCTCACCGGCCGGAGCATCGGCATTGTCTTCAGCGACGAAATCTACGAAACCATTCCCTACGACCAGTGGGACGCTATTCTACCGGTGATTCTCACCGAGCGGGGCATTTTCCTCGCTCACCAGCAGGGCTAAAAGCACCCGGCTCACCCACGCCCGATTCGCTCTTGATTGACACCCAAATCTTTATGCAAAAACGCAAAGATATGCAGGAACACACCAACAAAATCACTCACGAAAAAGACGAAAAGAAACAGAAATAGCTATTTGAGAAGAAAACGCAAATAGCTCCCAACCTTTCAAAAGCGGTACACTCAAACCACGTTAATAAACCATCCCAGCGAAAACGGATACAGAAGGACAAAATGCCGGTCTACGTTTACCAGTGCAAGAATTGCAACCACGTCTTTGAACAGCGCCAGTCCTTTAGCGACGATGCACTGCGCATCTGCCCGCAGTGCGGCGAAGAAACCCTGCGCAAGCGCTACAACACCGTCGGAGTGACCTTCAAGGGCTCCGGCTTCTACAGCACCGACAAGGGCAACTCCTAAACGGGGTCCCACACCAGCCCAAAAGAGGGGCGGGGCAACACAGGTTGCCCCGCCCCTCGGCGTTTTAAGAAGTGCTCTCCCTCAGGAAGACGCTACACGATATTGTTACCCCAGTGCGGAGGACGCTGCTGACGCATCCATTCCAGACGCTCACGCTCCTCCGGGGTCAGCGGCTGCGCAGAAGCAGCCGCCTTCTGAGAACTCGCCTTCTGGGGGTTCTGCTTCTGGGCATCAGCTTTCTTCGGGGAAGCCCCCGCGGCAGAGGAAGTACCCGAAGCCACAACCGGAGGCGTCGTCACACCCACCAGCAGAGGCTCAGCCCCGCTCACCGAGCCGCCGCCGCTCACACGACGGTGACCGCGGCGAGGCTTCGGCGTCGACGAATAACTAGCCACGAACCTCAGCGCCCTCATCCATATCCAGGTAGTGCAGCACGCGCGCCACCACAGCGTCCGGATCGGCGAAAACCTCCAGGGTGCCCAGCGTAATGTAGTTCCAGCCCGTGCGGCTCAGACGCTCCGGCAGCAGGCGGGTACGCTCACGCACCGAAGCACGCGCATAATTCGGCTCACCATCGGAGCACGCCACCAGCGGCATAGCCGCCGGAACACTCGGGTTCGAAGAGACCACGGGAGCCACACCCAGCGCGGGAACCGGCTCAGCCGCCAGCTTCTCCGGGGCGTGCGCAATCAGAGCGATATCGCCCTCACCGCGGGTCACACGCACACCGCGAGCCTGCAGACGCGCCACCAAATCGTTCAGCAGCCAGTCGCCCAAATCCGGGGTGTCCGCGTCGTCGGCGGCCAAGAACGCGTTACGCGGCAGGGTCTCCGGCACGCGCTGTGCCTTCGCCTCGGCCTCTTCGCGGGCCTGGCGCTCCGCGTGCTCACGCAGCAGGTGGTAGAAGTCGACCGCGCCGTGGTGTAGCTTCTGCGGGTCCAGCTCGGTCGGGTCGATGCACGAAACGATGCGCAGGGCCCGGCGGGCGCGAGTCAGCGCCACGACAAAGCCCTGACGGCCGTGCTCGGTGGAGAGCTGACCCAGGTCATAGGAGGCCTGGCCCAGGCGGGCGCGTCCCACACCCAGCGAGAAGATTACGGTGTCGCGTTCGAGGGTCTCGGCGCGTGTCAGGTCGACCACGCGGAAAGACTCCTCGCCGGCGGCAAAGAACGGGGCGAGCTGCGGGTACAGGTTCAGGGCGTGACGCACCGATTCGGCCACGCGCTGAGCATGCTTGGGGCTGGCCGTCACGACCGCGAGGGAGCGGTCGGGGGTGCGGTAGGCGTGCTCCAGCACCAGGTTCGTGACGCGCTCGACCTCAACGCCGGGCGAATCAAGGTTCGCGTTATCGCTCACCTTGCCGCGAGTGTCGATGTACTCCACGGTCAGGGTTGCGGCCGGCTGCGAGGAGGCGCGGCTCACCGGGGCGGCGTGCAGCTGCGAATCGTAGAACTCACGGTTCAGGTAGTCGAGAATCACCGGGTCCATGCTGCGGTGCAGCATGGCCAGGGTGCGGTTCGGCAGTACCGTGGCGAGCACGTCGAAGGTACTGTCCAGCTGTTCATCGGCGGGGTCCGGCGCTCCGAAGGTCGGTGCGGACACGATGAACGGCGAGGGGTATCCCGAGTGCGGGTCGCCCAGGGCGATCACCTGGTCGGCGCGGGTGATAGCCGGCAGGTTGGCCGCCAGCGGGGTGGATTCAGAGTCCAGCAGGATGGCCGCGTCAAAACGCATCGAGGCCGGCACCTTGCGGGCCAGGGCGAAGGGGCTGGCGGTCCACAGGGGCAGCAGGGTGCGCGCCATGACGGGCGCGTGCGTCAGCAGCTCCTCCAGCACGAACTCGTAGCCGCGCAGCTGGCTCTTCAGGTAGGCCGCCTGGTCGTGCTCGGATTCGATGCGGTCGGTCCACACGCGCGCGACCTTTGCCAGAAGGCGGGCCGGGGCGCTGGTCATGTGGGCGTAGTCGGCGCGACGGAAGCGGGATTCGGTGTCTCGCAGGCGGTCGCCGTCCAGCAGTTTACCCTCGTGGCGTTCCAGCAGGTATTCCAGCGCGGACTGCCACCAGGCGAGCTCCAGCTCGGCCGCGACAACTTCGGTCGGTACCTGACGGGCGTACAGGTCATCCAGCAGCTCGGACAGGCCGCGTTCGTGAAGCTTCTGCTGGAGCGCGTCACGTTCGGGCAGGGTCATGAGCAGGACGCGGTCGTCCATGAGGGCGTCCAGGCGGGCGTCCAAAACGTCCAGGTCGGTGCGCACAAAGTCGGTGCCGTCGATCGTATCGGCAAGCACGATACCCAAGCCCGCCAGCTCGGACACCAGGGAGTTCAGGGCGTCGGCCAGCTGATCCAGGTTCTGCGGAATCTGCGGGGTGCGGGGCGCCTCAATGTGGCGAATCCACTCGGCACGCTCAGCCTGAACCACCTTCAGCTGCTCGTGCAGGTCACCGATATTCACGCCGGGCAGGATGTATTCCTTCGCCGCGCGGCGCAGGCGGGAACGCTGCATACTGCTCATCTCGATGCCGTTCTCACGGCGCCACGAACCGGAGGCAGTCGCCGCAATCAGGTCGGTCACCGGGCGGTCGTAGACATCCGCACGGAAACGCTTGAGCGTCTCACGGATACGCATCAGAATCGCCAGCTGCGACTCCCACTCAGCGATGGTGCGGCCGCGGCGCAGACCCAGCATGGCGCTGGTCTGGTTCATCGCCTCACGCAGGTTCAGCAGGGAGGACTTGAGGGTAATGACCAGGGCGTACGCCTCGGCGGCTTCCTCGTCATTGACCAGGCGGGCACGGTACCACGGGGAGGTGCGCGAAGCCGCCGCAAAACCATCAATCTCACCCAGACGCACCAGCTCGGCACGCACCTGCTCACGCTCCAAGAGCGAATCGAGCATAGGGCGGTCAAAACGCACGCGGGTTGCCGGGCCGTCCTCGGAGGCGGTCAGCTCAGCCAGACGCTGCAGCGCCGAGTAGACAGAAATCTGCCAGTTGGCGTCCTTGTTCAGCAGGGCACGAGTGTGGTCGAGCAGCGCGGCACGGGTCGCCACAAGCTCTTCGTTCAGGTCCTCAGAGTTAGGCTCTTCGGCGCCCTCATTACGCACGATTGCGCGAATGAACTCGGCGCGCTGAGCCTCAGCATCGTGTTCGGCAAGCAGGTCGTAGCGCAGGCTCTCAATACCGGTGCGCTTGAGCAACGCCGAGAATTCAGCGAGGGTGGAGCGCTTCTCGCCCACCACGAGCACGGATTTACCGCGACCCATCAGGGCGGATGCAATATTCACGGCGGTACGCAGCGGCTCGGTGCCGGGCGCCGCAGTGATGGTGAAGGAGAATCCGCTGACCGCGGTGTCGACAATTTCCTGGGCGTTCGCATCAGCGTCCAGCAGGAGCATTTCTTCTGCCGGGTCGCGCTGGTCCAGGGGCTGCTGCAGGTTGTGGGCGTTGAGCTCGCGCGGCTTCACGCCGGGAACCTTCAGCGCCGCCAGGTCACGCACCAGCGGGGTGATGGCGGTGTGCGGCAGCTCGCCCAGGCTTTCCTTCAGGTCAGCGAAAGTGGAAATAAAGTACTTCGACTCAATGGTCATGCCCGGAATACGGCCTGCGGAGGCGCGCATACGCTCGATGACCGGCTCGGGGTCCAGGCGGGACATGGAGTTCGCCAGCTGCGCCACGTCCATGGTGCCCAGGTCGATGCCGTACTCCTGCTTAATCTGGCGAACCATCGCCGGGTTCAGACGTGCGGAACCGGCGAGGCGCAGCTCGAAGTCGTCGTCCTTCGGGTGCGGGGTGATGCTCAGCGGCGCCATAAGAATCGGCGCGATGAAACGCTTCTCGTAGGCGGCGGCATCCTCGCGGGTATCGTGCGAAAGCCAGGAGGCGGTACCCGCCACGAAGTAGCCGGAGTCCAGGCCGTGGTCGGTGGCGAGCTCGTAGATCTTGGTGCGCAGGGTGCGTGCGGAGCGCATGCCCGCCTCCAGCTGCGACTTCTCGCGCAGAATCGTGGAGAGGCGGGTCTTACGTCCGGCGAGCAGCTGTGCCAGGCCGGAGGGGTTCGCCTCGGACAGGTCGATGTGCACGTAGTCGACCTGGTTGAAGTCGAGCATCGCGTCGGGACCGGTGTAGACGTCCATCTGTTCCGCCCAGCGCTCAAGCCCCGCCGAGGGGTCAAAGTCCTCGTGGGCGGGGTTCAGGTGTGCGGGCAGCTCGGCGATGTTGATTTCGTCGGCTACTTCGTGGGTTTCCTCTGCTGAGGTCGCGGCGGCTGCGGCGGGCTGAGCGGTATCAGCCGGGGCGCCGGGTGCGTGTTGCGCGTCGGTAGGCTCGGGAATCTGGTTCACGTCGTGAGTGTCCTTGTGGGTCAGTGCGGTGTACGTTTGCGCGTACACACCGAAGATGGTGGTTCTTCCGGGGTCCTCTGCCCGGTGTGCCTCATGCTGTGTTTCAAGCGGGGCGGGTGTCAGTGCGCGCCTGCGTGCTTAATGCGCCGATGTGCTTAATACGCCGGGTGCTTACTTCGACCACATTGCGATGTTGGCGACGAGCAGCACTACGGTCACCAGTACGTAGAAGACCAGGGCGGGCAGAAGCGCCCAGCGGTACTTGGGCGCCAGCTCGCCTTCCAGGTTGCCGAAGCGCAGGGAGCGGAAGAGGAAGAAGCTCAGAATCGCGCCGGGCAGGTTACCGATGATGACCAACAGAATGGTCAGGTACAGGGCGTAGGCTCGTTCGGTGCGTTCGTTCTCTGCACCCGCGAGCTTGAGGGTGCCGCCCAGCAACAGGCTGAGGCATGCGTTCAGGAATGCCACGGTGAAGAAGGGAATCTTCAGGGCTGCTTGGAAGTCCATCTGGGAGTTCGCTGCACCCAGCACAATCCACAGCAGTAGCAGCGCGGGGATGATCATGAGGTACCAGAACAGGTACTTACGCATCTTCTCGGTGTTTTCGATGAGCGCGAAAATTGCGGTCACTGGGTGTCTCTTTCAGATGGTCTCAGGCGGATTCGGTCGGATTCAGGAGGAGTGAGTGAAGGAGCAGGTGGGCACAGTAATGCCTTATCAGGCGTCGGTTTCATCCCCAGCGTTGAGGGCGTCATCCACCTGGTCCTGTAGGGATTCGCGGCGCTCATTCTCAACGTGTTCAATGTAACGGCGCACGATGTAGTCCAGCAGCACCGACAGCGCAACAAAAGAGTAGTAGGGCTTACGCTGGGTGCTGATCTGGGTGGGGGTCGTCTGGTAGTGCAGGGAGTACTCGGCGTGCGAGGACATGTAGTTCACACCAATGGCGGTCACCGCAATCATGGGGATGCGGCGTAGCGCCAGCATCTTAATGTGTTCGCGCATGTTCTCGGTCTGACCGGAGAAGGACACAATGATGACCACGTCGTCCTGGGTCATATTGTTCATGGCGCTTTCGAACTCATTACGTGCCGGGATGACCTGGCAGAACTTACCGCAGACCTGCATGGACTTGGTAAATTCCTGCACAGCATTGCGCTGAGCGTAGCCGGTACCGAAGCAGTACACAGTGCGAGCCTCATGGATGCGCTTGAGCAGTCCGCTCAGCTCCATGTGCTCGAGGTAGTCATAGGTGCGCTGAATGTCTTCGCGGCCGCTCTCAATGAACCGCGGGTTGAAGGGTTCGCTGCGGTTCAGAGAGGACTTAATGAAGTACTTCAACTCAGCAAATCCGGAGAAGTTCAGCTTCTTCGTCAGGCGGATAATTGAGCTGGTCGAAGTATAAGTTTTATGTGCCAAAGAGTTGATCGTTGACTCCGCAACGAACTCTTCATTTTCTAGCATGAATGCCAAAATTTCCCGTTCAGTTTCACTGAATCGGTGCTGGTTCGCATTCACGACGTCTTGTAAATCCACTCAAAGCTCCTGAATCCGATGGTGAGCAATATATAAATAGTACACGCTCTAGGGTCATCGGCCAGGGTGGGCGAGGTTGGTCGTCTCTCACTTTGGGTGGGTGCCTCGTGCAGATTTGAGTCCGGGTGCGAGCCTGGATACAGCTTCGCCGGCGGCATCGGTGTTATCCGATACCGCCGGCGAAGTCTATACCTTATGAGGCGTTATGCCGTCAGACGGTTGAAAGCTGATTCCTCTTAGGAGAGGGTCTTAGCTTCGTTCACCATGGTCTCGAAACGCTCGCGAACCTGGGGAACGTCCATGCCGACGATGACCTGGAATGCCTTGCCCTTGCGGACGAGGCCCAGAGCACCTGCATTCTTGAAGTCTGCATCCGAGGGGCTGACGAGGGACTCATCAGCAACGGAGACACGCAGGCGGGTTGCGCAGTTGTTCACGGTGGTGATGTTCTCTGCGCCACCGAGCAGTTCGAGGAAGCCAGCTGCACGGGGTGCGTAGAGGTCGCCGTCAGCGGACTCAGCAGCTGCGCCGCCGTTCTTCTCAGCAGCCTTAGCTGCCTTGTACTCTGCCTTGCTGTAGAGCTTGGTCTCGCCGCCGTCTTCTTCACGACCGGGGGTCTTGAAGTCAAACTTCAGAATCATGAAGCGGAAGATCAGGAAGTACAGGACGGTGAAGCACAGGCCCACACCAATCTGCATGAGGTAGGTGCCGGAGTGGTTTGCCCACAGCGGGATCCAGTTCTGGAACAGGAAGTCGAGCAGACCGCCACCCATGTAACCAACCAGACCCAGCTGGTACATGATTGCTGCCATGGATGCTGCCAGGATTGCGTGGACCAGGAACAGCGGGGGTGCAAGGAACAGGAAGGTGAACTCGAGGGGCTCGGTGATACCAATCAGGATCGCGGTGAGGCAGACGGGGATCATCAGAGCGAGAACTTCCTTGCGCTTCTCGGGACGAGCAGTGGTGTAGAATGCCGCTGCGATACCGATGGGTGCAAAGACCTTGGAGTTACCGTGCAGTGCGAAGCCGCCGCCGGGGAACAGTTCCTTCAGGGGCTTGTCGCTCTTTGCGAACTCGGTCAGGTGGGTCGGCCAGTCCTTAGCAATACCGTTCGGGGTAACAACATTACCGAAGACGAACGGGGAGTAGATAAAGTGGTGCAGACCGGTCGGAATCAGGAAGCGCTCGAGGAAGGTGTAAACCCACACGCCGAGTGCGCCGGATGCGATGAAGAAGCCCTGCAGGGAGGAGATGCCGTGCTGAGCGTAGGGCCACAGCCAGGAGAACAGGAATGCCACGGGCATCATCAGGAAGAAGCAGACGCCGTAGACGTACTGGGAACCCTGGAAGATACCGAGGAAGTCGGGCAGCTTCTTGTCGAACCAGCGGTTGTGTACCCACACCACGATTGCGGAGATGATGATTGCACCGAAGATACCGGTGTCCATGGTCTTGATACCGGCGATCATCTTCAGACCGGTACCTGCCGCACTCTCAGAGATGTCGGTGGTGTAGTCCAGGTCGAAGAAACCGGTGCCGCCCTTGCCCCATACCTTGAGCATGGCGCCGACGAAGTAGTTGAAGGTCAGGTAGACCATTGCAGCTTCCATCACTGCACGTGCGTTAGCGGTCTTTGCCAGTGCAATGGGCAGACCGATCACGAAGAGCAGTTCCATCTGGTTGAAGACGGTCCATGCGCCGGACTCCCAAACGGACCAGAAGTGGTTCCACGCGCTTTCCTTGTCAGCAGCGAGGGGAATCAGGTCGCCGTTCTGTGCAATGATCGCAATACCGACCGCGAGGCCAGCGAATGCGAAGAGAAGAACGGGTGCCAGCATGGCAGAGCCGAACCTCTGTACTTTTTCCATCATGAGGCTATACGCCCTTTCGGGTTGTCGAGTGAGCGGACGCAGGTGCCGGCGATCGTTGCCGGTCTGCGGTGGCAACGCCGTATCTTTATACCCTCAAACGAAAGTATATGAGACGGGTGCCACATATCCTGCGTGCGCTAAATGCCGAATGTGTTTTAGACAGAAACAATAATGCCAGGTCATACCTGCCCACAGGTACAAAAACTGTGAGTTTTGAAAGAGTTTTTCAGAACCTGAAACATATCCCGGCACTGGTTAAAAATACTTGCTGCAGATGAGACTTTTTCCCTATTACCTAGCGCACAGAATCGATAGCATAAACAGTGCGCCCATAGAGGTCAGAGTGCATAAACACTCACCACCTCAATACGCGGTGCGCATATCATTCTTCAACCTCACACATACCCCGGACTTAATACATGCGCTTCCTCACCCTCAATACGCACAGCTGGTGCGAAATCCACCAGATTGCCAAGATCCGTACCCTCGCCAAGTTCATTATTGAACAGCAGGTGGACGTCATTGCGTTGCAGGAAGTCAACCAGCTCACCTCCACCCCCGTGGTGAAGGAGCCCCTCAACTACCGCGGCGGCGCCGGCGTTCCGGTCCGCGAAGACAACTACGCCCTGCTGCTCGTGCAGGCGCTCAACGAAATGGGTGCCACTTACGAGTGGACCCTCACCGAAACCCACATCGGTTGGGACCGTTACGACGAATGCGTAGCTATCCTCTCGCGCCTGCCGATTCGCGGTATCAAGCCCATCAATATGTCCCCCGGCTACGGCTACCACCAGGTGCAGCGCCGCGCAGCACAGGCAACGCTCATCGAAACTGAGACGGGCACCTTCTGGTGCGCTACCACCCACATGTCCTGGTGGGACTTCGACGGCGAGCCCCTCTTCGCGCAGGAATACGCACACCTCTCGCAGGAGCTTGCCGAGTGCGCCCGCACCGCACCGGTACTGCTCGGCGGCGACTTCAACTCCGCAGCACATCTGAGCAATGAAGGCTACGCGCTGGTCACCTCCAGCGGCATGGTGGATACCCGATCCCTAGCGGAGCACACCGACGGCGAGAACACCGTCCACCGCGAAATCGCCGGCTGGGAAGGTAGCACGGATGCCAAGCGCATCGACTTTGTCTTCGCTGACCGCCTGGTCGACGTGGTATCCCACGCGGTTGTCTTCCGTGACAACTCCCCCGAGGCGATCTCCGACCACAGCGGCCTGCTGCTAGAGATTGACCCCTCCAGCTGGGCGCCGGAGAGCCTCCTTACGCCCCTCACCAGCCAGTCCTAAAGGGGCATCAGACGTTAGCCGCCCGCAGAGCGGCACCACACAACACTCATCCATACCAAGGGAAGGAAGAACAATGACGACCCAGACCCAGTGGTGGCAGGAACCCGTTGTCTACCAGATTTACCCCCGCTCCTTCAACGACTCCAACGGCGACGGCATCGGCGACCTGCCCGGTATCACCGAGAAGATTCCGTACCTCGCCGACCTGGGCATTCAGGTGCTGTGGCTCTCCCCCATCTACGCGTCCCCGAACGACGATAACGGCTACGACATCTCCGACTACCGTGCCATCATGACCGAGTTCGGCACCATGGAAGACTTCGACAAGCTGCTCGAAACCGCGCACGAGCACGGCATCAAGCTCATGATGGACCTGGTCGTCAACCACACCTCCGACGAGCACGAATGGTTCAAGCAGGCACGCTCCTCCAAGGACAACCCCTACCGCGACTACTACATTTGGCGCGACCCCAAGGGCTTCGACGAGGACGGCAAGCCGATCCCGCCGAACAACTGGATTTCCTGCTTCAGCCCCTCCGTATGGGAGTGGGACGAGGCGACCGGCCAGTTCTACCTGCACTACTTCTCCATCAAGCAGCCCGACCTGAACTGGGAAAACCCGAAGGTCCGCGAAGAGGTCTACGACATCATGCGCTTCTGGCTGGACAAGGGCGTGGACGGCTTCCGCATGGACGTCATCAACCTGATTTCTAAGGACCTCTCCTTCCCCGAGGACCCGGCAGTCCTCGCTGGCGGCCTCGACAACTCCCTGGCTGTCGCAGCCAACGGCCCGCGCGTGCACGAATTCCTGCAGGAGATGAACCACGAGGTCTTGAGCAAGTACCCGGTCATGACCGTGGGCGAAACCCCCTGCGTGACCGTGGACGACGCCGCACTCTACACCGGTTTCGACCGCAACGAGCTGCAGATGGTCTTCCAGTTCGAGCACATGGATGTGGACGCCTCCGAGGGTGGCGTGACCGGCAAGTGGTCCGACCGCCGCTTCAACCTGGTTGACCTCAAGAAGGTCCTCACCCACTGGCAGGAGGGCCTGCACGGCCGCGGCTGGAACTCCCTGTACTGGAACAACCACGACCAGCCGCGCACCGTCTCCCGCTTCGGTAACGACTCCCCCGAGTACCGCACCGTCAGCGCCAAGATGCTCGGCACCGTGCTACACCTGATGCAGGGCACCCCCTACATCTACCAGGGTGAAGAGCTGGGCATGACCAACGTCTTCTTCGACGATGTGAAGGACTACAACGACCTGGAGATTCACGACTCCTGGCGCAAGTACGTTGAAGAGTCGGGCCGCGTCTCCGCCGAGGACATGCTGCGTTACATCAGTGCCTCCGGCCGCGACAACGCACGCACCCCCATGCAGTGGACCGCCGGTGAGAACGCAGGCTTCACCACCGGCACCCCGTGGCTGAAGCTGAACCCGCGCTACACCGAAATCAACGCGGAGGCAGAGCTCGCCGACCAGGATTCGGTGTTCTACCACTACCGCGATCTGATTAGCCTGCGCCGCGAGTACCCGATCATCCTGACCGGCGAGTACCGCCTCCTGGATGAAGAGGATAACCAGGTCTACGCCTACCTGCGCGTGAACTCCGATGAGGACGCCGCTGCAACCGGCGAGCGCGCCCTGTTGGTCGTCGCCAACTTCACCGATGACACCGTGCAGCTGAACTACGCGGGCGGCAACCTGGATTCGGTGGTGCTGACCAACTCGCAGGCTCTCTCCCCGACTGAGCTGAAGGCAATCGAGAACACCCCGAAGCTGATTAGCTCGAACTACCGCGATGAGAACCGCGAGTTCACCGACGAAGGCACCCTGCTGCGCCCCTACGAGGCGAAGGTCTACCTCTTCGGTAACGCTAAGTAGGCACGCCCCAAAAATGTAATGCGCGAGGGGGATCCGGCACAGACATTCCGGTCCCCCTCGCCCTATACTTCAATCACAGACACCTTTTTCCTCTTCGGCGTAACCCGCCGGTACAGAAAGGCAATTATGAGCAACTCCGAGGCATACGAGGTTCCCTCCTACGAGGGCCGCCAGTGGTGGAAGGAAGCCGTGGTGTACCAGGTGTACCCCCGCTCCTTCAACGACGCAAACGGCGACGGCATCGGCGATCTGAAGGGTATCACCGAGAAGCTGCCCTACCTGGCTAAGCTGGGCATCAACGTCATCTGGCTCTCCCCCGTGTTCGATTCGCCGAACGTGGATAACGGCTACGACATCTCTGACTACTTCGCCATCATGAGTGACTTCGGCACCATGGAAGACTTCGACGAGATGCTTGAGACCGCCCACAAGCACGGCATCAAGATCCTGATGGACCTGGTCGCCAACCACACCTCCGATGAGCACCCCTGGTTCAAGGAATCTCGCTCCTCCAAGGACAACCCCTACCGCGACTACTACATTTGGCGCGACCCCAAGGGCTTCGACGAGGACGGCAACCCGATTCCTCCGAACAACTGGGCGTCCGAGTTCGGTGGCCCGGCGTGGGAGTGGGATGAGGCGACCGGCCAGTTCTACCTGCACATCTTCTTCAAGGAGCAGCCCGACCTGAATTGGGAGAACGAGAAGGTTCGCGAGGACCTGTACTCCATGGTTCGCTGGTGGCTGGACAAGGGCGTTGACGGCTTCCGTCTGGACGCTATCAACATCATCTCCAAGCCCGAGGGCTTCCCGGATGATCCCTCCACCGACTTTGAGAAGCACACCTCCTCGATTCCGTTCGTCATCTCCAACGGCACCATGGTGCACCCGTGGATGAAGGAGCTCACCCGCGAGACCTTCAGCCGCTACGACGTGATGACCGTGGGCGAGACCAGCGCAACCAGCCCCGAGGACGCTAAGCTGTGGGCTGGCTACCACACCGGTGAGCTGAACATGATCTTCCACTTCGATCACATGGGCGTGGATAACGACCCGAACGGCTCCCTGGGCGGCAAGTGGTCCTACGCGCCGTACAAGCTGACCGAGCTCAAGCGCATCCTGAACGACTGGCAGACCACTCTGGAGGGTAACGCCTGGGGTTCGCTGTACTGGAACAACCACGACCAGCCGCGCGTGGTCTCCCGTTTCGGTAACGATTCGGATGAGTTCCGCACCCTGTCCGCTAAGCAGCTGGCGACCACCCTGCACTTCATGCAGGGCACCCCGTACATCTACCAGGGTGAAGAAATCGGCATGACCAACGTGAAGTTCGATTCGATTGAGGATTACCGCGATGGTGACTCGATTCGCTTCTACGAGGACATGCACGTTGACCACAAGCGTCTGAGCCACGAAGAGGCGATGCAGGCTATCTACATCAAGGGTCGCGACAACGCTCGTACTCCGGTTCAATGGGATGCTTCCGCTAACGGTGGTTTCAGCCCCGAGGGCGTGACCCCGTGGATTGCTGTGAACCCGAACTACCCGGCGATTAACGCTGAGGCTGTTCTGGCTGATGAGGATTCGATCTTCTACCACTACCAGCAGCTGGTGGCTCTGCGCCGCGGCAAGCTGAAGGACCTGATGGTTTACGCATCCTTCGCTCCGGTGGATTCGGTTCAGGTTCCGCACAACGAGGACGAGGCTGTGTACGCGTACACCCGTACCGGTGGTGCGGATGGCAGCCCCGCGAACGAGTCTTTGCTGGTTGTTTCGAACTTCACCGCTGAGGAGCAGGAGCGTGACTTCGCCCTGCTGAACGAGGCTCGTGAGGCTGGCGCTCGTGTTGAGCTGGTGAGCTCCAACTACAAGGACGATGCGGGTTCGACCCTGCGCCCCTACGAGGCGAAGGTGTACCACATCGTACGCTAAGCGCTGTAGCTCGTTGAGTGCTACCGCGTGCCGATAAGGTGAATAGACAGTAGAAGGAGGGTGAGGCTTATGCCCCCGCCCTCCTTTTGCTGTCTTTTTGTTGTCTTCTTGGTGATCCCGGCGTGCTTTCTTGGCTCTGTTTAGCTGGCGAATACGAGCTGCAGAATCGGTACGGCGAGCGCAATCATTCCCACGCTGACGACCGCCCCGGCGGCAATGACGGGGGCCGCGGTTCCTTCGTGCCGGTAGTGGGTTTCTAAGATGACGATGTTCGCGGCTGGCGGCAGGACCGCAAGGATGAAGAGCACCTGCGGATGCGCGAGCAGCTGGTCGAAGTGCACGCCCGCCGTATCGTGTGCCCAGCGGGCAAGCGCCAGCACGCCGACGCTGTAGACGCTCACGAGCCCGGCGCGTAGGAGAGCCCATCCGGCGGCGCGGGTCAGGTCGGCGCGGTGCAGTTTGGCGGCGCCGAGCCACATGCCCAGCACGATCATTCCGATAAAGCTGAAAACCCAGGTGAGCACCCGGTAGAAACCCGCCCCGTGCTGGCTCAGGATGGGCCCGGCGGGCAGGCAGAGCAGTCCCACCACCACGGCGATAACGGGCGGGCTGGTACGCAGACCCCGCAGTACGGTGCGGAGGGTTCCGCCACGGCTCCTAGCGGCTCGTGCATCCGGTGCGTTGCCCTCCCCTACCCCGGCCTCTGTCTTGGAACCACCGCGTAGCAGCGAGGTGCCCAGGATATTGCCCATGATGGAGTTGCCGATATACGCGCCAATGTACACGCGCACGGCTTCCTCGCCCCAGAATCCGGCAACCACAGGGATGCCGAAGAGTCCCGCGTTCAGGTAGACGAAGGCGAGCTTCTGCACGGGGTCGCCGGTGATGCGCCCGGCACAGAGCACGCCGAGGAGCATCAACACCATGGTGGAGGCGGCGACAAAGAACAGTTCGGGACGGCTGGTTGCGACAGTGTAGATGATGACGGCGGGAATGATCCAGCGGGTCAGCAGGGTTGAGGCGTCTTCTTTGAGGCGGGTGCTCCAGCGTTCGGGTAGCAATAGCGCGAGCCCCAGACCTATGCCTAGGTAGATGAGTGGGAGGATAATTCCCATGCTCGTTCCTTTCGCTGTAGCTCTGCTGTTTTTCGCCGCGATGGGGTGTGTCTAATAACCCTACCCTGAACCTTCAGGTTGAGGTTGACTATTTTTTCTCTGTGGTTTTCGGATTTTTCGCGTCATATTGCATCATATTCCGCTAAACCCTCGTTTTTTATGCGGTTCGCTTCTAGTCTTGAAATATAGAAAGAATATGTCCTCACCGTATTCTTTCAATCTATCGCCGACACTCATTTTCTCGCATCATTAGACGCGCTGTTGTTTCTTCTCATGCGAGGGTTAACGCTCAGGAGCCCGCAATGCAGCAACCGTATCTTTCTTCTCCTCCCGAATCTGGAGGCGTCCCCCACCGCTCTGCAAAGAACCCCGCGGAGGCACAGGGGCAGCACGCCGGTGTGCATATTCCGTGGCGCTCTTCTGCGGCCCCCTCAGCAGTGAACGCTTCGACTGCAGTGGCTGAGCCTGTTGTTGCTTCTGCTGCGCCCGTAGCGTCTATGAGCGGTCCTGAACGTACGTTTAGGGTCCCGCACCCGGTGCTGAGTGCTATCTCGTGGCTGATTGCGGCTGCGAGCGCTGCGTGGCTTGTGATTCTGGGCGTCTCGTTGGCGTTGAATGTCGCCTCGGGTGTGAGTCACGATTCTGAGTTTATGATGCTAACCTACGGCGTGTACATGGCGTGCGCGTTTGGGTTCTGCTGTTTTGGCACGTTTTTTGCTCTGCATTTTGGGTTGGGGTCGAGCGCTCATTGGCGTGATTCGATTCGTCACCCGAACCACCCGCACTAAACCGTTTTATTTCTTGGTGTAGTTTTTTAGGGCATTTATTTGGAGTGCGTTTTTATTTAGACTCGCGGTTTAAATAAATAGACGATTTTTTATAAATTCAAAAAAATATCCGCCCAGAAATTTTCTACATGTTCTTACGCAAGAAGCCGCCCGGCGCATCCACAACAGGATGCACCGGGCGGCTTACTTATAAGCTAAAAGTCTGGGGTTGGACGCTGCGCGGCAGAGCGTTCCGCCACTGGGAATTCTTTAGAACAGTTTGCGTCATCTGCAGGGGTGGGAAAACTGACGAAAAACTCATAGGGGGAGGATTCATGCTCTTGCTTTTGATTATGCTCGTTATCAGATTTTGACATCTTTAGCTCCTCCTTATGACGTCAGTTTAGTACTCTTGCACTTGTCAGACGAAGCATATATAAGCACATTATATTTCGTTCTTCCCTGGCACCTGTAACGTACATACGCACATAGAAGCCGCCCGGCGCATCCACAAACGGATGCACCGGGCGGCTCCTTCACGGGCTCCCAGCTACAAAGCTAGGTAGCCCAAAGCGGGATTACTCCCACTCAATGGTTCCCGGGGGCTTGGAGGTAACGTCCAGCACCACTCGGTTAACGTCCTTGACCTCGTTGGTAATACGGTTCGAGATCTTAGCCAGCAGGTCGTACGGCAGGCGCGACCAGTCAGCGGTCATTGCGTCTTCCGAAGAGACCGGGCGCAGAACAATCGGGTGGCCGTAAGTACGGCCGTCACCCTGAACGCCCACGGAACGAACGCCAGCCAGCAGAACCACGGGGCACTGCCAGATGTGCTCATCCTGACCTGCTGCGGTCAGCTCTTCACGCACGATAGCGTCAGCGGCACGCAGGGTCTCCAGGTTCTCGCGATTAACCTCGCCGACAATGCGGATGCCCAGGCCGGGGCCGGGGAACGGCTGACGTGCCACGATCTTCTCGGGAACGCCGAGCTCACGACCGATAGCGCGAACCTCGTCCTTGAACAGGGTGCGCAGCGGCTCAACCAGTTCGAAGGTCAGGTCGTCGGGAAGGCCACCCACGTTGTGGTGGCTCTTAATGTTTGCGGTGCCGTC
This sequence comes from Rothia sp. HMSC062H08, assembly GCF_001810775.1. Lineage (NCBI taxonomy): Bacteria > Bacillati > Actinomycetota > Actinomycetes > Micrococcales > Micrococcaceae > Rothia > Rothia sp. HMSC062H08. The sequence continues at coordinate 261,297 of NZ_KV802651.1, read as the reverse complement.
GCCGCCGCCGGACTCGACAACGTCCGGGTACAGGGTGCCCTGAACCAGGAACTTGATGTCTGCGCCCTCTTCGCCAGCCTCGGCAATCAGCTTGCGCTGTGCCTCTTCGAAGGAGCGGATGAACTCGCGGCCGATAGCCTTACGCTTTGCCTCGGGCTCGGTGACGCCCTCGAGTGCGGAGAGGAAACGCTCCGACTCGTCAATGGTGATGACCTTAATGCCCATGGATGCTGCGTAGTCCTGCTCGACCTGTTCGCGCTCGCCTTCACGGAGCAGACCGTGGTCGATGAAGAAGCAGGTGAGCTGGTCTCCGACAGCCTTGTGCACGAGTGCAGCTGCCACGGAGGAGTCAACGCCGCCGGAGAGCGCGCAGATGACGCGGTCGCTACCGACCTGCTCGCGGATCTTTGCGACCTGCTCCTCAATAATGTTGTTGGTGGACCAGGTGGGCTTCAGGCCTGCCACATTGTAGAGGAAGTTCTCCAGGGCGACCTGGCCGTAGTCGGAGTGCTTCACCTCGGGGTGCCACTGCACGCCGCCGAGCTTACGGGACTCGTCCACGAATGCTGCCACGGATGCGCCGGGGGTCGTTGCCAGCACCTCGAAGCCTTCGGGGGCTTCGGTCACGGAGTCACCGTGAGACATCCACACGTTCTGGGTGGTGGGGGTGCCGGTCAGGAAGGAGGAGTTCTCAGCGCAGATCACAGCGTCGGTTGCGCCGTATTCGCGCAGACCGGTCTGGGCGACGGTGCCGCCGAGGGTCTGGGCCATGACCTGGAAGCCGTAGCAGATACCGAAGATCGGCACGCCAGCTTCAAACAGGGCCTTGTCACCCTTGGGGGCGCCATCGGCGTAGACCGAGGAGGGGCCACCGGAGAGCACGATGGCTGCCGGGTTCTTGGCGAGCATCTTCTCAGTGCTCATGGAGTGGGGGACGATTTCGGAGTAGATGCCGGCCTCACGCACGCGACGAGCAATGAGCTGTGCGTACTGTGCACCGTAATCTACCACCAGGACGGGACGCTCTTCGAGCTGGTCCAGGTTCACAGAGTTGGTCACGAAAATTACCTCAACGTGTTGGTACTAATCCGCGCACTTGCGCGGGGATATATCTATTTTACGCTATCGCTGTACGCCGCCGACGGTACGTAGCCGCTCCCCCATCCCGGGGTGCCGCTACATGCTCTAACGGGAGTAGAGCGTGCGTATAGAAAGCACCGCCCGGCGACCGGCAGACCACAAACCTGCCAACCGCCAAGCGGTGATTCATGAAGCTACCTTAGCCGCGGTACGCGGGGACCACGGTCAGGTCAGCCTTCTGGAACTTCTTCAGATCCAGGTAACCGCAGTTAGCCATTGCGCGCTTGAGCGCACCGACAATGTTGCTGGTGCCGTTCACGTGGTGCGAAGGACCGTACAGGACTTCCTCCAGGGAGCCGACAACACCCAGCGGGGTGCGCACGCCGCGCGGGAAGTCCAGCGAGTGCGCCTCGTTGCCCCAGTACCAGCCCTGGCCGGGAGCCTCGGATGCGCGAGCCAGCGGAGCACCCAGCATGACAGCGTCAGCGCCCAGTGCGAGAGCCTTCACCATGTCGCCGGAGCGGCCCAGGGAGCCGTCAGCAATCACGTGCACGTAGCGGCCGCCGGACTCATCCAGGTAGTCCGAACGTGCCGCAGCCACGTCGGCGATAGCGGTTGCCATGGGTGCGGAGATGCCCAGGCCCTGGCGGGTGGTCTGTGCGGAACCGCCGCCGAAGCCCACCAGCACGCCGGCTGCGCCGGTACGCATCAGGTGCTTAGCCTGCGAGTAGCCAGCAACGCCACCAACGATGACCGGAACGTCCAGCTCGTAGATGAACTTCTTCAGGTTCAGCGGCTCGTGCGAGGTGGAAATATGCTCAGCAGAGACGGACGCGCCACGGATGACGAACAGCTCAACGCCCGCCTTCACCACGGTCTCGTAGTGCTCCTGGGTGTTCTGCGGGCTCAGGGAGCCTGCAACGACCACGCCGGAGTCACGAATCTCTTCCAGGCGTGCAGTGATCAGTTCCGGCTTAATCGGCTCGGAGTAAATCTGCTGCATGCGGGTGGTTGCGGAGGCAGGGTCCGCCTCGGGCAGCTCGACAATCTCGTCAAGCAGCGGCTGCGGGTCCTCGTAGCGGGTCCACAGGCCCTCGAGGTTCAGCACGCCCAGGCCACCCAGCTTACCCAGTGCAATGGCAGTCGCCGGGGACATGACCGAGTCCATGGGCGCACCAATGATGGGGGTGTCGAACTTGAAGGCGTCAATCTGCCAGGAGGTGTCGACGTCGCGGCGGTCGCGGGTACGGCGGGTAGGCACCAGCGCCACATCGTCCAGGGAGTAGGTGGGGCGGGCGTTCTTGGAGAGGCCAATCTGAATTTCAGACATGGGGTGAATCCTTTCGAATTCGGTTTGAGGGGTGCCGCTGGGCGTTATTCGCGCCGATGCCCGCCCGATACCTGAACGGGTATAGGGCGGGCTCAACGGCGCATGGTGTGCACACCATGCGGCGAATCATCGTTGGTGATGCGTATTAGGCGCGGTAGTTCGGTGCCTCAACGGTCATCATGATGTCGTGCGGGTGCGATTCCTTCAGACCTGCGGGGGTGATGCGCACGAACTGACCCTTGTACTTGAGCTCCTCGATGGTGCGGGAACCGACGTAGAACATGGTCTGGCGCAGGCCACCTTCGAGCTGGTGAATCACTGCGGAGAGCGGGCCGCGGAAGGGAACCTGACCCTCAATACCCTCGGGGATCAGCTTCTCTTCGCTGGAGACGTCAGCCTGGAAGTAGCGGTCCTTGGAGAAGGACTTGTGGCGGCCGCGGGTCTGCATTGCGCCCAGCGAACCCATGCCGCGGTATGCCTTGTACTGCTTACCGTTCATGAAGATCAGCTCACCGGGGGACTCGGTGGTACCGGCAAGCAGGGAGCCGAGCATCACGGAGTCAGCGCCTGCAACCAGTGCCTTGCCGATCTCGCCGGAGTGCTGCATACCGCCGTCAGCGATCAGCGGCACGCCTGCCGGGATTGCTGCCTTAGCGGACTCGTTGATAGCGGTCACCTGGGGAACACCAACACCGGCGATAATGCGGGTGGTGCAGATGGAGCCGGGGCCAACGCCGACCTTCACGCCGTCAGCGCCGGCATCGATGATTGCCTGTGCGCCCAGGCGGGTTGCGGCCTGGCCACCGATGACGTCCACGTGTGCTGCGGCGGGGTCCTTCTTCAGGCGGGCGATCATGTCGAGCACGCCCTGGGAGTGGCCGTTTGCGGTGTCCACGAACAGTGCGTCAACGCCTGCCTCGACCAGGGTCATTGCGCGCTCGTAGCCGTCGCCGAAGAAGCCGATAGCGGCGCCGGCACGCAGGCGGCCGTCCTCGTCCTTGGTGGCGTTGGGGTACTGCTCAGTCTTGACGAAGTCCTTGAGGGTAATCAGACCGGCGAGCTTGCCTGCGTCGTCGACCAGGGGCAGACGCTCAATCTTGTTGTGGGACAGCAGCGCGAATGCTTCGTCCTTGGTGACGCTGGGGTGCGCGGTGACCAGCGGCATGGGGGTCATGATGTCGCGGACGCGAATGCCCTCGTAGTCGGAGCGGGAGATGTAGCGGATATCGCGGTTGGTGATAATACCTTCCAGCACGCCCTCTTCGCTGACGACGGGCAGACCGGAGACCCTGTAGTAGCCGCAGACCTCGTCGTATTCGGCGATGGTTGCGTCAGCACCGATGGTGACGGGGTTAATGATCATGCCGGACTCGGAGCGCTTGACGCGGTCCACGTGTGCAGCCTGGTCCTCGATGGAGAGGTTGCGGTGGATAACGCCCATACCGCCCAGACGTGCCATAGCGATTGCCATAGCGGAGTCGGTCACGGTGTCCATTGCGGCGGAAATGATGGGGGTGTTCAGGGTGATGCGCTTGGACAGGCGGGTGGAGGTGTCCGCATCGGAGGGAATGACGTCGGTGTTGCCGGGCAGCAGCAGCACGTCATCGTAGGTCAGGCCGGTGAAGCCGAAGGGATCCTCGGACAGAGCGGTGGGAATGGTCATTGTCTACCTTTCGGATGCTGGCTTCATCGGTGAGAAGCTCAGCCTATACGTTGCGTATGTCAAGATGCGGTACGACCCGTCTGCTCGCACCTCACAAGGTGGTTTGAGCGCAAACGGGAGCAGCTTACCTTCTATAGTAAACCGCTAAAGGTTTCTTTGCTGAGAAGCACTCATAGCAAGCGCCCCTCAGAGGGAGGCTGCCGGCAGGTTCTAGCACGCTCAGAGGCGAGCGCACCCGAGCCTACCGACAGCGAGTGCCCGGTACCGCCTCCATGATGGAGGGGCGGCACCGGGCACACACACTATTTAGTCTTCTTCAGTTTCTTCGGGCTTCTCAACCACCAGGGTCTCGGTGGTCAGCACCAGAGCCGCGATGGAGGAGGCGTTCTGCAGAGCCGAACGGGTCACCTTCACCGGGTCAATCACGCCGGCTTCGATGAGGTCCACGTACTCGCCGGTCTTGGCGTTGAAGCCGTGACCCACGGGCAGCTCGGAGACCTTGGAGACGATGACGTAGCCGTCCTCACCAGCATTCTCAGCAATCCAGCGCAGCGGCTGAACCAGGGCGCGGCGAACAATCTGTACACCCACGTTTGCGTCGTGGTTACCCAGGTCCATGCCGTCCAGTGCCTTCAGCGCGTGAACCAGTGCGGAACCGCCGCCGGAGACAATGCCCTCTTCCAGGGCCGCACGGGTGGAGGACACAGCATCCTCGATGCGGTGCTTGCGTTCCTTCGCCTCAACCTCGGTTGCGGCACCGACCTTGATAACGCCCACGCCGCCGGCGAGCTTAGCCAGGCGCTCCTTGAGCTTCTCGCGGTCCCATTCGGAATCCACGCGCTCAATTTCGCGGCGCAGCTGCTGCACGCGGTCCTCGATTGCCTCGGGGTCGCCGCCACCGTCCACGATGGTGGTGTGGGACTTGGTGACGGTCACGCGGCGTGCCGAGCCCAGGTGCTCCAGGGTGACCTGCGGCAGGTCAATGCCGAGCTCACCGGTCACGACGGTGCCGCCGGTCAGAATTGCCAAATCCTGCATGATTGCCTTGCGGCGGTCACCGAAACCGGGAGCCTTCAGAGCGACCACATTGATGGTGCCGCGCAGCTTGTTCACGACCAGTGCGGAGAGCGCCTCACCGTCAACGTCTTCTGCGATGATGGTCAGCGGCTTCTTCGCCTGAACGATCTTCTCGAGCACGGGCATGATTTCTGCGATGGTGGAAATCTTGCCCTGGTAGAGCAGCACGAGGCTGTTCTCCAGCACTGCTTCGCCGCGCTCAGCGTCGGTGACGAAGGAGGGCGAGAGGTAGCCTTTGTCGAACTGCATACCTTCGGTGATGTCCAGTTCGATTTCGGTGGAGGAGCCGTCTTCGATGGTGATGACGCCGTCCTGGCCGACCTTCTCGAAGGCGCGAGCCAGCAGCTCACCGATCTGCTCGGACTGGGCGGAGATAGCGGCAACGTGCGCCACCTCGGGGCCCTGCACGGGGCGTGCGTTCTCGAGCAGGCGTGCGGAAACAGCCTCCACAGCAGCCTCAATGCCGCGCTTGACGTCGGCGGGTGCCGCGCCGCTGGTAACATTGCGCAGGCCCTCGTTGACCAGTGCCTGTGCGAGCACGGTTGCGGTGGTGGTGCCGTCACCGGCTACGTCGTTGGTCTTGGTGGCGACTTCCTTCGCCAGCTGGGCGCCCAGATTTTCGTACGGGTCGTCCAGTTCAATTTCGCGAGCAATGGACACGCCGTCGTTGGTGATGACGGGTGCACCCCACTGCTTGTCGAGCACAACGTTGCGCCCGCGCGGGCCGAGGGTTACCTTGACCGCGTTTGCCAGCTTATCGACGCCAGCCTGCAGGGACTTGCGGGCGGCATCGTTGAATTCAAGCTGCTTAGCCATGTGTTCGCTACTCCTAGTGCGTCACAGAAAGGAAATTTTTAAGGGGCAGATGATAGCTCATGCGCCGTACCGGATGAGCGGTACGGCGCATGAGCATCTGAAAGTATTAGTCGACGATTGCCAGAACGTCGCGTGCGGAGAGAATCAGGTACTCTTCGCCCTGGTACTTAACCTCGGTGCCACCGTAGCGGGAGAACACGACAACGTCGCCTTCCTTGATGTCTACGGGAATGCGGTTGCCCTTCTCATCCACGCGGCCCGGGCCAACGGCGACAACGCGTGCTTCCTGCGGCTTTTCCTTCGCAGTTTCGGGGATGACCAGACCGGATGCGGTGGTCTGCTCAGCCTGCTCGATCTTGATAACGACGCGGTCTTCCAGGGGCTTGATAGCCATAATCGGTTCCTCCGGGTTGTGGATTTACGTTTGATGCGAGACAGCGGCGCAGTGGCGCGCCCGATGACTGTCTCGAGTGCTACCTCAACTCTAGTTTCACCTGTGCTTTCGGTCAAGAAAAGCACCCCTCTGCCGGGGTGTTTCACCGCAAGGCGAACGCTGAGCAAAAAGCTGGGCAAATCGGGCTCCCCACCTCTCAAAACCGGCACCCCGTAAAATGAGGAGCATGCCTATTCCCGCATCCCCTTTTACACCCGCCGCCGAGCTTCCGTTCAGCGCCGAAGCACTCGCGGCAGCCGACGAGCTCTACCCGCTGGGTTCAGATACGCTCAGCGCCGTTACTTCTTTGCGTTCGCGAGGTTTTAGCCCCGAGGAGTCTGCACAGATTATTTCGCTGGCGCAGGCTCGTACCCGTGCGCGCGCCAAGTTCGGCGAGCGCGCCCGCACGCTCATGATCACTCAGGAGGCGGCGGAGCAGGCAACCCGCCCGGTGATTGCGCACTATCGTGCTCAGCGTCTGCGCCCGGTTACCGGCACGGTGGCTGATTTGGGGTGCGGTATCGCCTCGGATTCTGCCGTGTATGCGGCAGATCGCGGTGCCGTGGTTGCGGTGGAGCTGGACCCGCTGACGGCTTCTTTTGCGGCGAAGAACCTAGAGTTTTGCCCGCAGGCGCGCGTGTATTCGGGGGATGTGACCGATTATGCGCACGGTGAGCTTTTGGACGCAGCCGGTGAGCCGGTGGGCATTGTGTGGATGGACCCGGCACGCCGCGAGTTGCGGGGCGCGAAGAAGGCTCAGACGGAGCGTCTTTTTGATCCGGAGGCGTTCTCTCCCCCGTTCTCGTTCGTGCTGAATCTGGCTCGTACGGGCGTGCCGATGGGCGTGAAGTTGGGCCCCGGTTTTCCGCATGAGGGCATCCCCTCACCCGAAGATATTGCGTCGGAGGCGAACCCCAACCCGCGCGTTGAGGCGGAGTGGATCCAGTCGGAGGGTTCCCTCGCCGAGTTGGTGCTCTGGTTTAACGCGCTGGCTCAGGAGGGGGTGGCTCGCACGGCGACCTCTGTGCATGAAACCCCTGCGCGCGAGATGCCTGCGGAAGAGGCTACCCCCAACGAAGGCTCCACCGAAGGATCCACCGGAGGCACCGCCGAAACCTGCGCCCTACTGCCTCCCTACGAGGCGGTGAACTTCCGCAGCCCCTTGACGGCGGAAGAGGCACAGCAGAGCGTTGACGTTCCGGTGTCCCTACCTCAGCCCGGTGAATACCTGTTGGAGCCTGCCCCGGCGATTGTGCGCTCGCACCTGGTCGCTGAGTTTGCGCAGAGTATTGGCGCGCACCTGCTGGATGAGCACCTGGCGTACCTGTGTTCTGCCGAGCCGGTGGCGCATCCGCTGGTTGCCTGCTACGAGGTGCTGGAGGAGATTCCCCTGCAGGAGAAGCAGCTGAAGCATTGGGTGCGTGAGCAGGGCTTTACGGCGCTGACTATTAAGAAGCGTGGCGTGGATATTGTTCCGGAGCAGTTGCGGGCGCGACTACTGGGTTCTGCGGGTTCTAAGCCTTCCAAGAAGAAACAGAAAAAGAACGCTAATTCTTCTTCGGGTACTCAGGAGTCCTCGTACCGTCCGGCAACGCTGGTCTTTACCCGCATCGGTTCGGGTAGGGATTCACGACGCGTCGGCTGGCACGTGCGCCCGCTCCAACCTCGCCAGCCCTAACTAACCAGCCTTGACTACTCAACCCTGACTGCCCAGCCCCGAGGACAGGTTACCGTTCATGACGATTCATTACGGTACCGTTCCGGATTCTGCACTCGACAGGGCACTGGGAACCGCAAGACCGTACACTAGATACGGTGCCGGATAAAGATACTGTGCCTGATCAAAGATACGCGGCCTAGTAGAGGTACTCCCTCAAGGAGCCAGCTCTCACAGGCTAGCGCACAGCCGGGCAGAGCCCACCGATAATCGCTTCCGCAGTCGGCACTGTGCACGACACTATTTCCAGACGCAGGAAAGGCCATATGATCGACTTTGCTTCCTCCCCGCAGTCCACTCTCGGCGTGGAATGGGAGATTGCGCTTATCGACCGTGAAAGCGGCGCACTGACCCAGCGCGCCAGCGAGGTGCTATCCATCCTGCGCGAGCGCCGCCCCGAGCTGCTTGAGCCCGCCTCCGACCGGGCGCACGTGACCGGCGAGTTCCTGGAGAACACCCTCGAGGTGGTGACCGGCATCTGCCGCACCGTCGCTGAGGCGTGCCGTCAACTGCAGGAGCTCACTGACATCATCCGTGAAATCACCGATGAGCTCGGCATTGAGTTCTACCCCGCCGGCACTCACCCCTTTTCCCACTGGGCTGACCAGCCGGTCGTGGCGAAGGAACGCTACCAGCGTGTGGTCGAGCGCGCCCAGTATTGGGGTCGCCACATGGTCATTTACGGTGTGCACGTGCACGTGGGCATTGACTCCCGCGATAAGGTTCTGCCGCTTATTGACGCGCTGACCAACTACGGTCCGCATCTGCTGGCGCTTTCGTGCTCTTCCCCGTACTGGGATGGAGTCGATACCGGTTACGCTTCGCACCGCACCCAGCTTTACCAGCAGCTGCCCACGAACGGTCTGCCCTTCCACTTTGATACCTGGGAGCAGTACAGCGAGTACCTGGAGTCACTCGTGGCAACCGACGTGATTAACGACCCGAGCGAGGACCGTTGGGATGTTCGCCCGGTTCCGCGTTACGGCACTATTGAGATGCGTTATTGCGATGGCCTCGCCTCCCTGCCGGATGTTGCGGCGATCGTGGCGTTCACGCAGTGCCTGGTGGAGTACTTCTCCCGCCGTATTGAGGCGGGTGATAGCATTGAGGTGCTCGCCCCCTGGCACGCGCAGGAGAATAAGTGGCGCGTTGCCCGCTACGGCCTGGAGGCTAAGATCGTGGTCTCCAACGAGCCGGCACAGCGTACCCTGCGTGAAGATTTTGAGCTGCTTCTGCCCAAACTGGAGCCGGTGGCACGCGACCTTGACTGCGAGGTAGAGCTGGCGCAGGTGCGCCGCATCCTCGCCGAGGGTACGGGCTCGGATCGTCAGCGTGCGGTCTTTGAGAAGACCGGCTCTCTGCGTGAGGTAGCGCTGGATGTTGCCGCGCAGTCTCGTGCGCGAGCGCTGCGTTAGAGCCGCCCCCAGCTAAAGTTTGAATACAGAAAATGCCTCGGCGCAGTCCTTTGTGAGACTGTGCCGAGGCATTTCTATGAGTATTTTCGAGGCGAGCCGCATCAACGGGCTCGCATTGCTGTTTAGAAGCAGACAGTGGTCACCGGCAGAGAGGAGTCCGTCGTGAAGTCCACGCCCGAGGGCTCACGACCGGCAGCGACCAGGCGGGCACCCAGCGCCGCAACCATCGCGCCGTTATCGGTGCACAGGGTGAACTTCGGGATAATCAGGCGCACCCCCTCGGAGGCGCATCGGGCGGCAAGCAGCTCACGCAGACGCGAGTTAGCCGCCACGCCACCGCCGAGCAGCAGGGTCTTCATGCCCTGCTCGCGGCAGGCAAGCATCGCCTTCTTGGTGATGACGTCCACGACCGCCTCCTGGAAAGACGCGGCGATATCGGCAACCGGTACCTCTTCACCGGCCGCTTCAAAGCTTTCAATCACGCGCGCCACGGCGGTCTTCAGGCCGGAGAAGGAGAAATCGTAGCGGTGCGCACCGGGCTCCTCGGCGGTGCCCATAAACTTGCGGTTCGACAGGCCGCGCGGGAACACGAAGGCGTTGCGGTTACCCTCGGCGGCGGCGCGATCAATCGCGGGGCCACCCGGGTAGTCCAGACCCAGCAGTCGGGCGACCTTGTCGTAGGCCTCGCCTGCGGCATCGTCGAGGGTTGCGCCGAGCAGACGCACATCGGAGGTAATGTCGCGCACCTGCAGGATTTCGGTGTGACCGCCAGATACCAGCAGCGCACCCAGACCACCGGAACCGGCATTCGCCAGCAGGTCGGAGCCGTCCTCGGTGCCGTTATCCTCAAGCAGACCAACGCCAACGTGGGCGACCAGGTGGTTAATGCCGTAGAGGGGCTTGCCGGTGGCAATAGCGAGCGCCTTCGCCGCGGAGACACCCACCATGAGTGCGCCCGCTAGGCCGGGACCCGCGGTGACGGCGATAGCGTCCACCTGATCGAGGGTGATGTCCGCTTCGGCAAGTGCCGCTTTGAGGGCGGGAATCATGGCGTCCAGGTGAGCGCGGGAGGCGATTTCGGGGATCACGCCGCCAAAGCGCACGTGCTCTTCCATGGAGGAGGAGATGGTGTTGCTGAGCAGCTGTGCACCGTGCACAATGCCGATTCCGGTCTCGTCGCAGGAGGATTCGATGCCCAGAACGAGGGGTTCGCGAGTGCTCATAGTTCATCTTTCTGTTGCGCTGTCTGCGCGTAGTGCTTCTAGTTGCAGTGAGGTAAGGATGCCGTGGCGTAGGGATGCTGTGGCGTAGAGGGCAAGTGTAGAGAGCGGCGAATGCTCGCCCCTATTGAGGGGATTGCCGTTTAGCCCAACGGACTATTTAGAACGTACATTCCATAATGATGGCGTCGGTTCCGTCATCGTAGTAGCCGCGGCGTACGTGAATCGCACGGTAGCCGTTGCGTTCGTAGAGGCGCTGAGCGCGCGGGTTGTCGGCACGCACCTCCAGCAGGATGCGCTCGGCACCCTGCTCGCGGGCACGCTCGTGCATCTGCTCAAGCATGGCGCGGCCGAAGCCGTTGCCCTCATATTCGGGGAGCACGCCGATGGTTTGAACGTCGGCGGTGTCGGCTACGACCATGGTTCCGCAGTAGCCGATAGTGCGCCAGCTGCCCTCGTCGCTTTCCGGGTTCTCCACCGGCAGCTCGAGCATGTAGTAGGTGCGGGTCGGGTGGATCAGCTCTTCGAGGAACATGTCGATGTGCCAGGCGTCGGCGGGGAACAGGGCGGTTTCCATGCGGTGCATGGCCTGCACGTCGGCAAGTTCGGCAACGCGCAGGCGGGCGCCCAGAGCCAGGTTACTCAGTGCCAGATTATTCAGCGCAAGGTTATTCAGTGCCAGGTCGTCTCGCACGATATTTTCGGTAGCGCTCATTTAGCTCTCCTTCTGCGCGGCAGTCTGCGCAGCCTGTGCGGCGGACTGCGCGGCCTGCTTCTGCTGGCGGGCGAGCATTGCGGCGGGGACCTTTGCGTCCGAGTCGCGCAGGTACTGGGCGGAGGTGTCCTCGCTCAGGTTCTCTACGCCCAGGCGTGCCGCGGCGGCAACCAGGTACTCGGCGTGGGGGTGAACCTCGCGGGCAGAATCAACGATGGTCCAGCCGTGCTCTTCGAGGGCCTCGGCGTACAGGCCAGCACCGTAACCGTAGGCATAGGAGGGAGCCCCACCGGGCAGAATTTCGGAGGCGGGGCATACGTTCGGGCCGTCCACCAGGCTGTAGCCTTCGGCATTCACGCGGTAGCGGGCGGAGTAGACTTCGCGGCGGCGCGCGTCGGAGAGTACGAGCAGCTCAGCACCTTCTACAAGCTCAGCACTTTCAGCAGAGGCGAACGCTCGTTCTACGTTCTCTTCCCCGGCTGTATCTCCAGCTGCGCCCCCGGCAGCTTCACTGGCAACCACGCCAGACACAGCACGCTCAGCCAGGGCGGTCAGGCTCATCATGCCGTACACCGGCACCGACCAGGCAAAACCCAGAGCGCGCGCAGTAACGATACCGGCGCGAAGACCCGTAAAAGGTCCCGGACCGGTACCGGTCAGAATCGCATCCAAATCTTCGCCGCGCACGCCAGCGTCCTGCAGGGCCGCCTGCGCGTAGGGGCCCATCACCTCGGCGTGGGAGCGGGTATCTTCACTCTCGTAGTGGGCAAGGATTTCGAAGGACGCACCGGCTTCGGAGCCGTGCACACGGGCGAGCGCCACAGATGCGGTGGCGGATGAATCAAGGGCAAGTACTAGCACCCTATCATTCTAACGCGCGGGCTCTAGGCGCTCTGCAGGGCCTCTTTCAGGGCGTCAAAAGCGTGCTCCCAGCGGGGGCCGAAGGCGCGCACCCGCAGCAGGCGAGGTTCGGGGGTGTCCGCGTCCTCGTCGCTTTCGTCCTCGTCTTCGTCGTCCCAGCTGAACTCTTCGGCGCCCGAGTAGGCGAAGCGTGCATCCGCGCCGGTCAGGCGGGTGAAGTCCAGCTCCAGGCGGGAATCGCTCAGGTGCTCAGCTTTATCGCGGCCCCACTCAATGACGGTCACAGAGCGCGGCAGGGAGAACTCCAGATCCAGGTCGTCGAGCTCTTCGGCGCTGGAGAGGCGGTAGGCGTCCACGTGCACCAGGTCGGGGCCGCCGGGGCGGGGGCCGTCCGGCAGGTTCGGGTGCACGCGCGAGAGCACGAAGGTCGGTGAGATAACGCCTTCGCGCACGCCCAGGCCTTCACCCAGGGAGCGGGTGAACGTGGTCTTACCCGCACCAAGCTCGCCCGAGAGCAACAGTACGTCCCCGGCGTTCAGGTGCTGCGCCAGGGTGAGCGCCAGGCGGCGGGTATGGTCGGGGCCGGTCACATCCAGATCGAGTGCGGCAGAAATGTACTCAGCGCTCATTAGCCCTCCTGCTCCTGCCCGGTACCCCACAGCTCGTTCAGCTCAGCTTCAACCCAGGAGCCGCCAACGTAGAGGCGCTCCACGCGGGACGAAATGCGGGTCACGATTTCGTAGTTAATGGTCTGCGCAGCATCCGCCCACTCTTCCACGGGCGGGTTCTCACCGGCACCAAAAAGGATGGCGGGCGCACCCAGGTAGCCCAGGGCGGGGTCGCTCAGGCCGGGTTCGCCCAGGTCAACGACCATCTGGTCCATGGCGATGCGGCCGACCACGCGGTAGGTCTTACCTTCCGTATTGTTAGGCACGGAGCCGTTCTCCGCGTTCTGCGCGCCCGGGTAGATGCGCACCGGCGCGTTCTCCGCAATGCGCGGCACGCCGTCAGCGTAGCCGAGCGGCACCAGCGCCAGGGTGGTTGCCTTGGGAGTGTGGTAGCGCAGACCGTAGGAAACGCCCTGACCTGCAGGAACTTCCTTCACGGCGGCAATGTAGCTACTCACCGTCATGACGGGCTTCAAACCCAAGTCTTCAGACGTAACACCCGGCAGCGGGGAAAGACCGTACAGAGCAAGGCCGCAACGCACACCGTCACCGAGCAGACGCTCCTCCGTATCCCAGCCCTCCAGGGAGGCGGTCAGGGTCGCCGGCGAGTTCGCCAGGTGCACAATCTTCGGGTCCAGGCCAGCCTCGCGTGCCTGGGCCACAAACGTATCCAGGGTATCGAGCTGCTGTGCAGTCTCGGCGCGGGTCGGCTCATCCGCAACCGCCAGGTGGCTAAAAATACCTTCAACCGTAATCAGACCGGCTTCCTCCAGGGAGGCGGCGCGAGCCACCAGTGCAGGCCAATCCGCCGCGGTAGCACCGTTACGACCCAGACCGGTATCAGCCTTCAGATGCACGATAGCGCGCTCGCCGGTGCGTTCAGCGGCGGCGGCTACCGCCTCCAGGTCCCAACCGGAAACACCCAGACGGATCTTCTCCTGCAGAGCCGCCTCAAAATCGGTGGAGGGAGTGTGCAGCCACGCCATGAGCGGCGCATCAATACCGTCAGCACGCAGTTCCAGCGCCTCGTTCACGTGCACCACACCCAGCAGGTCAGCGCCGGCTGCAATAGCCGAACGTGCCACCGGGTACGCGCCGTGACCGTACGCATCCGCCTTAATCACTGCAATGAGCACGCGGTCGCCAATGAGTTCCTTGAGTCGGCGCACATTATGTTCCAGCGCGTCAAGATCAATCGTGGCGCTACGTTCCACCTGGCCGGGAGCGCAGGGCGGGCAGTAAAGCGGTTCGGCAGGCTGCTGAGGGTGAGTCATGGTCCTTCGTTTCTGACGGGCGGGTACTACAGGCTGTACTTGAGCAGCCTCTCTTCTACTAAATTCTAGACCTCCCGCTGTGCGAAAGTCCTGTCGCGCTACACTAGGTCAGGTACCCCTTTAGAGAGGAAAGCATCGATGAGCACTCTGCCGCCGGTTCGGACGGTTCACGTGTATTCCATGCACACCGACCCTTTTGCGCAGCCCGGTAGCGGAGATGCAGGCGGCATGAACGTCTATATTGCCCGGTCGGTGCATGCCATGCTGGAACTGGATCCGGAGCTGCGGGTTGAGGTTTTCACCCTGGATCGCGGTGAGGCGCTTCCGACCGATTCGCCGTTCCGTCAGCCTCCTCAGCCCGGCGAGCGCCTTGTGCGCCACAGTCTTGATCTGCCCTCCGCCCGTGGTCTTTCGAAGAACGAGCTGGCTGCGGTCACCGATGATTTTGCGCAGGCGTGCGTCGAGCAGGCACTGTACACCCCGGATATTATTCACGCCCACTATTGGCTGTCGGGTCAGGCTGCGGCTCGTGCATCCGACCTGTGGTCGGCTCAGGGCGTTGGCTTCCCGGTTCCTGTTCTTTTTACTCCGCATACGACGGCTGCTGCCAAGGATGCGCGCCGCGGCGAAGGTGAGGCGCCCGAACCCGAGGAGCGCTATGCCGCCGAGCGCCTGATGAGTAGCTCCGCGAGCCGGGTGATTGTGAATACTCCCCTGGAGGCGCAGCAGATGGGCGAGTATTACGGTACGGACGCGCAGAAGCTTGCCACTATCCCGCCGGGTGTTGACACCTCGATTTTCCATACGATTCCTGGCGTGCATCCGCTCAATGACACCTCTGAGACTCGTTGCCGCATTGTTTTTGCCGGTAGGCCTCAGCCGTTGAAGGGCCCGCATCTGCTGGTGGAGGCACTCGCGCTGCTCCCCGATGACTTGCAGGTGGACGTAGATATTATTGGTCGTTCCGATTCGGATTATGAGCGCCGCCTGTTGCAGCGTGCAGCTGAGCTGGGTGTGGCGGATCGGGTGCATTTGAAGGACCCGGTTCCGGCGTCTGAGTTGGCGAACATTTTCCGTGCCGCCGATATTGTGGCGTCCCCGTCCTCATCTGAGACGTTCGGTTTGGTGGCGCTGGAGGCGCAGGCATGCGGCGCGGCGGTGCTCGCTACGGATGCTGACGGTCTGCGCTATGCGGTGGAGAACCACCGTACGGGTCTGCTGGTGGCGCCTCGTACTCCGCAGCGTTGGGCTGCGGCTATTGAGCGTCTGGTGCGTGCCCCGTATCTGCGTCATTCGTTGGGTGCGAACGCCGCGGCGCGTGCCCGCACGATGGGTTGGGATCAGACGGCGCGCCGAACCCTTGAAGCTTATGCCGAGGTACGTCAGGGTATCTCGCAGTAATGTATTTTTCACGTTGTGAGGAGTTTTAATGTCTTTCTCCATGAGCCGCGATGAGTTCGCCGCGTACCTGGATTCGGTGCGTATTACCGGTGAGGTAGCGACCGCCCGAGAGAATAACCTGGACCATATTCAGGGTTTCCTGGATGGTAATGAGCACCTTGAGTTTGGTGTGCAGTGGACCCGCGAGTGGGATTACGATTCGGTGTTTGAGGTGATGGTCCGCCGCGCGGGTCTGAACCCGGACCGTTCGCATACTCACGGTCAGGACACTATTGGTGCCGAGCAGTGCATCAGCGCGCTGGAGGAGTACGCCCGTATCTTTGGCGAGGCGGTGCGTGCGGGTTCTCGTATTCTGTTTGCGACCGGTCACCCGGCGGGTCTGTTCCCCATGTACGCGGTGATGGCTGCGGCGGCGAAGGCTGCTGGTGCTGAGGTTCTTCAGATTGAGGAGGGCGAGCGTTTCCTGGACGGCGACGTCCGCCAGATTATGGATGTCGTGATGTTTGAGCAGTACGGCAACCTGCAGCATACGCATTTCCCCGGCCCGATGCGCATCGCGCTGGATCAGTTGAAGGCGCGTGGCGTGACCCCGGACCTGGTGGTTTCGGATCACGGTATGGGTGGTTATGCGGCGTCTACTCGTAAGCTGCTGACGATTGGCATTGCGGATTGTAATGATCCGGGTCTGTTTGTTGCGGCTGAGCAGGGAGATTTGCCGGTGTGCGTGCCGATGGACGATAACGTTCCGCCGCGCCGTTATGAGCCGATGATTGATTTCATTTTGGATCGTGCGGGGCTTGAGCGTCCTTAATGTCCCTTTTACGCCGTGTGCGTAGGGTTTGTTATTGAGCCTCCGGGGTTTGTCTTTTTATATGCCGGTTATTGTTTTTCTGCAGGTGCGTGAAACATACCGGTAGTTTTGGGAGTTTCTTAGCTCCACTAGGCATTCTTCCCGGAGGCTCTTATTCTCTTCTTTTTCTGTGATTGATTTCATCACACCGGAGCGACTTTGCCTCTTCATTCTTCGAGACGGAAGACCCCCGACCCCGTAGAATAGTTTACGGAACACGTTTATGCGCTCTGTGGGCTCATATAACGCTCCACTAGGCGTCTTACCAGCGCCTTTGCCGTAGTCTCTGCCATTATTTTCACTCAGTAAGATTAAGGGTTCACTCATTCATCAGGACAAAGACTAGGACACGATTCCCTATTCACCGATAATTAGGGGTAAATGTGCCTATTCGCCGCTCTCAGTCCACGACACAGGACAAATTTCCGGGGAAGATTACACCGTTGAAAGTACAAGATCGTCTTAAAAAAATGTGGGGTTCAGACTTCGTCGTCAAGCGAAGCTGGCATCCCAAGGTTCAGCGTGCCCTTTACTTTGGCGATTTTCTCGCCATTGCTATTGCGGTTGTCGCTGCGCATCTGATTCGTTTCGGGTGGGAGAATGCTGACCTGCCCTATGTGAACGTTTGGCCTATTAACGCCCTGGATGGCCGTATTCCCGCTATTGATTACATCTTCCTGGGCGTTGGTATGGTTGTCGGCTGGTGGTTTATCCTCCAGGTGAACGGCTCCCGCAGCCTGCGCATCATGGGGTTCGGCACTGAGGAGTACCGCCTCATTACTCGCGGTACTACTTACTTTTTCTGCCTGCTGATTATTGTGGCGTTCTTCCTTAAGGTTGACGTCACCCGTATGTACCTGCTGATTGCTTACCCGCTGGGTCTGTTCCTTCTGCTCGTTGAGCGTTGGCTGATTCGTCAGGGTCTGGTGCGTTCGCGTACTCGCGGTCGTGCGTTGACTCGCGTCATGATTATTTCTGATGTGACGACCGGTCAGCACCTGTACAAGAACCTGAAGGATGTGGTTGCTTCCGGCCTGTCCCCCGCTGCGTTCTACCTGCCCGGTTTCACCCCGGGTACTACTGTTGCTGGCGCTCCGATTCCGGTGCTTGGTTACAGCACTTCTCCGGCTGACATTATGGAGGCCATCCGCGAGAACGATATTCACATGGTCGCGGTTACGAATGGTCACCACTTGAGCCCGGATCAGGTTCGTCTGCTGGGTTGGAAGCTTGCTGACGCGCATATTTCGCTGATTATGGCTCCTGCGACGACCGATATTGCTGGTCCGCGTATGCACATGCAGCCGCTGAATGGTCTGCCGCTGGTGCACGTGTCGACTCCGCGTATTACCGGTCTGTCGGCGTTCTTCAAGCGCGCTGTGGATGTTGTGTCTTCGGGTCTGGGTTTGATTCTGCTGTCTCCGCTGTTCCTGGTGGTGGCGCTGCTGGTCAAGCGTGATGGCGGTCCGGTCTTCTTCCTGCAGAACCGTGTGGGTCTGAACGGTGAAATGTTCAAGATGGTGAAGTTCCGTTCGATGCGTACTGACGCCGAAGAGGTTAAGAAGCGCCTCCTGGAGCAGAACGAGGGTAATGGTGTGCTCTTTAAGATGAAGGACGACCCGCGTATTACCCCCATCGGCAAGTTCATCCGTAAGTACTCGATTGATGAGTTGCCTCAGCTGTGGAACGTGTTCATTGGCGATATGTCGCTGGTGGGTCCGCGTCCTCCGCTGGTTGAGGAAGTTGAGCAGTACGAGGACATTGCGTACCGCCGTCTGCTGGTGAAGCCCGGTATTACCGGTCTGTGGCAGGTTTCTGGCCGTAGTGACCTTTCTTGGGAAGAGTCGGTTCGTCTGGATCTCTACTATGTTGAGAACTGGTCGCTTACCGGTGACCTCATTATTCTTCTGCGTACTGTCCGTGCGGTTTTCGCTAAGGAAGGCGCGTACTAAGAAGAGTTGGGGGTCTCTCGCTGGTATGTATGCCGTTTTTGAAGATGCTGTTCCGGCACAGGCAGCTTGGCATCATCCATTGATATAAACGCACAGAAGGGGCGTGAATCCATTTCCGGTGGATTCACGCCCCTTCTTTGTGTCTTCTGCCTAGTTCTTTGAGAGACGCTCAGGGGTCGCCTGAGGGCGTTAGCTTGGAGGCGGCGTACTGGGCGCCTCTGCCCTATTCGGCGATGAGTCGCGCAATGACTTCGGGGAGCATATCCGCGACGCGGGTTGCCGGGGCGGGACCCAGCAGCGCGTCCTTGACGCTTCCGGTGGTGCTGGCGCGTGCGGCTTCACCGTGCAGGTAGACTGCGAGCGCACCGATGGAGGCGTAGGTGCAGTCTTCCAGGGCTTCTCCGCGGACGTCGAAGGCGGCTACGGTTTGGGCAAGCAGGGCGCCGTAGATGCCGGTGAGGGTGTCGCCGCTGCCTGCGGTGGCGAGCCAGGGGCTTCCTCCGGCAACGCTGTAGGTGGCGCCGTTGGGTGCCGCAATGAGCGTGTAGCCGCCCTTGAGCATGACAGTGGCGCCGGAAAGTTCGGAGGCGGCGCGCACCCAGCGGAAGGGTTCTGCGTCGATATCCTTGCGGCTGGGTACGATGGCGTCGCCCAGGTGCTTCTTCCAAGTTTCGGGGGCGAGCTCGTGCACGATACGCAGGAAGCGTTCGAGCTCTGCGGCGTGCGGGGTGAGGATTTTGTGGGAGCCGAGGTGCTTACCGGTTGCCAGGTATTCTGCCGCCAGGTCGCAGGCGCCCGCGTCGAGGATGGCGGGTTCGGGCGAGTGGAGCAGGTAGCGGTTCTTGTCCAGCGAGTCGTGGCTAGAGCCGGAGCCGCCGGCCCAGACGGTGACCCTCTGCAGGGCGGGGGCGCCACTGAAGTAGACGGTTTCGGGGTTGTGGGCAATCATGAGCTGGCGTAGCTCGTGGGAGTTGGCACCGAAGCGAACCATACCAACGCCGGTGTTGAGGGCAGCACGCACACTCATGAGGGCTGCGCCGGGGTATTCGAGGCTTCCAGTGAGCATGCCGAGTACGCCGCGAGTGTACTTGTGGGAGTGCTCGTCGGGGATTTCGATGAGTTCGCGGTAGTCTTCGCGGTCGAGAACACGCAGGGCGGGCTTGTGGGCGTCGAGGGCTTCGGGCACGCCCAGGTCGTAGAGTTTGATGTCTCCGGAGTGGACGCTGTGGCTGGTGCCTGCCGGCAGCTTGTGACCGATGAAGGTGACGGTGCGGTCGGCACGCAGGGAGGGTTCGTGCACGGTTCCGCGGTTGTTGTCGACTCCGGAGGGGGTGTCGACGGCGAGGACTGCGCCGAGCTTACCGTCGAGCTGCGCGGCGCGGAGTACGCCAAGGTATTCACCGGCGCTACCGCGTACGGCGCCGCTGGAGCCGGTACCCAGGATGCCGTCAATGGTCAGGTCGTAGCCTGCAAGCTGTTCGAGGGTATGTTCGGGGTCGAGCACGCGGGTGCCTTCGCCGCCTTCGCGGGCGATGAGTTCGAGGTTCTTTTCGCTGGAGTCGAAGATGACTGCATCAACGCGGTGTCCCTTGGCGCTGAGGCGGGCGCCGGCGTAGATGGTGTCTGCACCGTTGTTGCCCGGGCCGATGAGCAGCAGGATTTTTGCTGTGTCTTTGCCGTGGAGTAGCTCCTGTGCTTCGGCTGCGACGGCGTCTGCGGCGCGTTGCATGAGGTAGCCGTCGTAGTCGGCGGCTTCGATGTAGGGCTTTTCTGCTTCGCGTACCTGGGAAGCAGTGTAGATGAGCTTCATTGCTGTCTCCTTGGGTGGCACCGTGCGGGCCTTAGGGGTCACCGGGTGTGGTGTTGATGTGGCTCTGCGTTAATCGTCGGTGGCGTTAGTTTTCGTCGGTGTCGTCGCCGGCGATGACGCTGAGTCGGTAGCTTTCGGGGTTGAACTTTTGCAGGTGCGCCAGTTCTGCGTCGCTGAGGTATTCGGCGGTTGCGATGGCGATGGCCATGGGTTCGTCGTGGGTCAGCGAGAGGTGGATGCGGTTGATGCCGAGTTCTTTGGCTCGGCGGGCGATGGTGCCCTGAATGATGAGGTAGGGCTGGCCGCTTTCGGCGGTGGCGACTTCGCAGTCTTGCCAGTTGAGTCCGGCGGGTGCTCCGAGTACTTTTGCGACGGCTTCTTTGGCGGCAAATCGTACGGCTTGGGAGCGTACGTTCCGGGTGCGTTCGTTGGGGGTGAAGACGCGGCGGACGAAGGCTGGTGTTTCGGTCACGATTCGCTCGAATCGTTCAATGTTGACGGTATCTACGCCGATTCCCATGATCATGAGCTGCACCTTTTACGGTAGGGGTGGTAACCGCGTCCTGTTTGCGGTTTCTCTTGTTTTAAGTCTAGCGAGATTCGTTTCTTTTAGGTGGGATAGCGTCAAATATGACGCATGGTTGATGCCTGTTTCACAGCGTCATTTGTGTTGGTTAATCCACGAATAACCGCCCGATTAAACGACAAGGGCGGTGGTTGAGTTCTTAGAGAACTCAACCACCGCCCTTTCGTTATCGCCGAGGCGATTTCCGAGGATTACTCCAGATGATTACTTCTGAGGACTACTCCACGGTCACGGACTTTGCGAGGTTACGCGGCTGGTCAACGTCCAGGCCCTTAGCTTCTGCCAGTGCGCATGCGAAGATCTGCAGGGGCACAGTTGCCAGCAGGGGCTGCAGCAGCGAGGGGCATGCCGGGACGGTGATGAGGCGGTCTGCGTAGGGCTTGACGGCCTCGTCGCCTTCCTCGGCGATGACGATGGTGAAGGCGCCGCGAGCGCGCACTTCCTGGATGTTGGAGACGACCTTGCCGTGCAGGGAGTCGCGACCGTTTGCGGAGGGAACCACTACGATGACCGGCTGGCCTTCATCGATCAGTGCGATGGGGCCGTGCTTGAGCTCGCCTGCTGCGAAGCCTTCAGCGTGGATGTAGGTGATTTCCTTGAGCTTGAGTGCGCCTTCCATTGCGACGGGGAAGCCCACGTGGCGGCCGAGGAAGATCACGGAGGAGGCATCCTTCATTTCGACGCCCAGTTCCTTGACCTGGGTGTCGTTGTCGAGGACCTTCTGGATCTTTGCGGGCATGTTCTGCAGCTCGGCAAGGATCGAAGCAATTTCGTCCTTGTACTTGTTGCCGCGCAGCTGTGCCAGGTACAGGCCAAGCAGGTATGCTGCGGTGATCTGTGCCAGGAATGCCTTGGTGGATGCCACTGCGATTTCGGGGCCTGCGTGGGTGTACAGCGCAGCGTCGGATTCACGGGGCAGGGTCGAGCCGTGGGTGTTGCAGATGGAGACAACCTTTGCGCCCTGTTCGCGTGCGTGGCGCACTGCCATCAGGGTGTCCATGGTTTCACCGGACTGCGAGAGTGCCACGATGAGGGTCTTCTCGTTCACGATGGGGTCGCGGTAGCGGAACTCGTGTGCGAGCTCAACCTCGGTGGGGATGCGGCACCAGTGCTCGATGGCGTAGCGTGCCACCTGGCCTGCGTATGCTGCGGTACCACATGCGACGACGATAATCTTGTCGATCGAGCGTAGCACCGAGTCGTCGATGTTCAGCTCGTCGAGGGTCAGGTTGCCGTTCTCGTCGAGGCGGCCCATGAGGGTCTGCTCAACAGCTGCGGGCTGCTCGTGGATTTCCTTCTCCATGAAGGAGTTGTAGCCGCCCTTTTCGGCTGCTGCTGCGTCCCACTCGATGTGGAAGGGCTTGCCCTCTGCGGGGTTACCTTCGAAGTCGATGATGGAGTAGTCGCTGCCGGTGATGGTCACGATCTGGTCCTGACCCATTTCGACGGCTTCCTTGGTGTAGTCAATGAACGCGGAGACGTCAGAGCCGAGGAAGTTCTCGTTCTCGCCCAGGCCGATGACCAGCGGGGAGTTGCGGCGGGTTGCCACGACGCGGTCCGGGTGGTCGGCGTGGATAGCCAGGATGGTGAATGCACCTTCGAGGCGGTTGGATGCGACGCGTACTGCCTCGGTGAGGTCACCGGTACCGAGCTTGTTGTAGATGCTTGCGATGGTTGCTGCAGCTACCTCGGTGTCGGTCTGGGATGCGAACTCTACGCCTTCGGCGAGCAGTTCGGCACGCAGTTCGGCGAAGTTTTCGATAATACCGTTGTGAACGACGGCGAGGCGGCCGTTGTCGACAACGTGGGGGTGAGCGTTGTTGTCGGTGGGTCCACCGTGGGTTGCCCAACGGGTGTGACCGATACCAATCTGGGAGTCCGGCAGGGGGTGTTCCTTGACCTCGTTCTCAAGGTTCAGGAGCTTGCCTGCCTTCTTACGGAATACGATGCCGTCGGGGCTTACAACTGCCACGCCAGCAGAGTCATAGCCGCGGTATTCCTGGCGGCGCAGACCTTCGAGGACCACATCGTATGCGTTGTGATCAAACTTGTTACCGTCCGGAGCAGTGTCCAGACCTACATATCCTACGATTCCACACATGCTATAAGTTTATCCCACAAGTATCCAGATATGCGCACGGTGAAATACCGTTATACGTCACGTTTATTGTGGCTTTCCTAGCTTTATTGGGTTTTGTCCTTTTCTTCTCATAAATTTATTTCTTCAAACAAACCGTGAGGGCGGGTATTTTCCCCGCGGGCTGAAAGTTCGTACACTTAGATAAATGAGCACCGCACCGTATTTTTCTAGCGATGACCGCTTCATGCATCTAGACCGTTCCCGTTGGTCGCACCTAGCCGATGAGATTGCTGTTCCCCTCAGCGCTGAGGAAATTGAGTCTCTTCGAGGCCTGGGTGAAACTGTCGACCTTGAAGAGGTGCAGCGTATTTATCTGCCGGTTTCTCGTCTTCTGAATCTGTATGTGACTGCTGCTTCTTCACTGAACCATATGACGAATGATTTTCTACATGTGTCTCAGCGGCGTGTCCCGTTCATTATTGGTGTGGCGGGCTCTGTTGCTGTGGGTAAGTCGACCACGGCGCGTATTTTGCAGGCTCTTTTGAGTCGCTGGCCGTCTACTCCTAATGTTCAGCTAGTGACGACGGATGGTTTCTTGTACCCGAACGCGGAGCTTCAGCGTCGCGGCATTATGCACCGTAAGGGTTTCCCGGAGTCTTATGATCGCCGTGCTCTGTTGAATTTTGTGTCGCAGGTGAAGTCCGGTGCTGAGCGTGTGGTGGCGCCGAAGTATTCGCACCTGTATTACGACATCATGCCGGATGAGCATATTGAGGTCACGGCACCGGATGTGCTGATTCTTGAGGGTTTGAATGTTTTGGCGCCTTCTCAGGCTGAGGGGCCGGAGACTTCTGATCTGACGCTGAGTGATTTCTTTGATTTCTCTATTTATGTGGATTCCCGCACTGAAGATATTGAGCGCTGGTATGTGAATCGTTTCTTGACTCTGCGTTCTTCGGCTTTTGCGAATCCGGAGTCGTATTTCAAGCGTTATGCGGAGCTGAGCGATGAGCAGGCGGTTGAGGTTGCGACCGGCATTTGGAAGAGCGTGAATGAGCCGAATCTGTTGCAGAATGTTTTGCCTACTCGTGCTCGTGCGCATTTGATTCTGCAGAAGGGCGCCGAGCATACCGTGGAGCAGGTTCTTCTGCGTAAGAACTAGAGGTTCTTTAGGTTTTTATCGTTCGTGTGCGGCTTTTAGTTGCCTGTGTAGCGCGTTTGTGGTGCATTCTAGTAGAAGGCGCCGGAGGCTCCACTCCCTCGCGGGGTGGGTTTAGGCTTCTGGCGCTTTTTGTTTGCATCTACGCCATGATGAGGAGTTATTGTGAAGTCTCTGCACCGTACGTCTACCGCTCAGGAGTCTCTTAATAGTTCTGCGCTGAACCGCCGCACTCTCTTGGGTGCCGCTTTGGGGGTTGGCGGTACCGCCTTGTTGGCGGCTTGTGGCTCGCAGGGTCAGGGTGCGTCTTCTTCATCTTCTGCTGCGAGTGCTTCTGAGTCTGCGGCGGCTTCGGCGGCTTCTTCTAGCGCCTCTTCCGCTGCGTCGGCATCTTCTGCCGCGCCCTCCCCTGTTGCTTCTGCTACCAGTGCTTCTGCAAGTGCTTCGGCTTCTGCGAGCGTGTCTTCTTCCCCGTTGGCGCTTGCTCAGCCGAGTGTTGAGTCTCAGCCGGATTCTTTGCGTTGCCTCGTGAATAAGATGCGTCCCTTTGCGCAGCAGGATTGGGAGCCGAATGACCTGGTGGAGTTCTACGGTCATCAATTGCGCGCTGAGGCGGCTAAGGCAGCGGATACGATGATTGATGCGGCTGCTACTGATGGCGTGACTCTGCTTGTTTCTAGCGCGTATCGTTCGTATGCGGTGCAGCAGCAGACCTATCAGTATTGGGTTTCGGTGAACGGTCAACAGGTGGCGGACCAGTTATCGGCTCGTCCCGGCTATTCGGAGCATCAGACGGGCTTGGCGATTGATTTTGCTTCTCCTGAGGGTTGCCGTTTGGAGGAGTGTTATCGCGATACGCTGGCTGGTCAGTGGTTGGCGAAGAACGCTCCGCGTTACGGATATATTTTGCGCTTCCCTGATGGTCGTCAATCGGTGACCGGTTATCGTTTTGAGCCGTGGCATTACCGCTATGTGGGTGTGCAGATTGCCCAGGAGTATGTGTCTTCGGGTGCGAAGACTTTTGAGGAGTTTATCGGTACGGGTGCGGCACCCGATTATGCAAGTGCGAGCTAGGGTCGAGGCTAATCTTTCGGCTTTGGTCGGTGCGCCAAGTGGTGATGTGTATCGTCTTTCAAGCTTCCGTACCGGAGATAAATAGGCACAGTAGATGCATATTTTTTCGCATACACACCCCGTAAATCCGCGGTTTTTCGCAGGTTTTAGAGATTTTTGCTCAGGTTCATGTGAGCTAGACTTTAAGTATCGGGCGCCATAGGACCACTGTGAAGAAAAACACATGCTTTACAATGAAAATTTTCTCAGAATATGGCATTTTCTGAGGTGAAAAGGCGCTATTCTATATCTCATGCTTAAGGGTTTTAAAGATTTTCTGATCCGCGGTAACGTCATCGACCTCGCAGTTGGTCTGATTATGGGTACCGCCTTCACCGCTGTGGTGACCTCGCTTGTCCAGGCCGTCCTGATGCCGGCTATCTCCATGCTGGTTGGCTCCCCCAACTTCGACGAGTTCCTGGTCTTCGGCCAGATCAAGGTTGGCGTGTTCCTAACCGCTATTGTCAACTTCATCCTGATTGCAGCTGCTGTCTACTTCGCAGTTGTTGTGCCCACTCAGAAGCTGACTGAACTCGCACTGGCTAAGAAGAAGGCTGAAGACGAGGCTGCTGAAGAAGAGGAAGAGACCGAGCTTGACCTCCTGAAGGAGATCCGCGACGCTCTGGCAAAGAAGTAATTTCTCTGCTCTCTACCACTAATTTTTTAGACCCCCGTATCCCCTGTGGATACGGGGGTTTTCCGTATCCTCGTCCCCCCCCCCCTCCCCCGCCCAAGATAACGAAGAAGGGCTGGGAAGGTAACACCTTCCCAGCCCTTCTCTATCCTCCACTGCGGTCTTCGCACCGGAAGAATACGTTTAGAGTGCCAGTTCCTTAGCTACAACGTCAGCCAGCTGCTGAGCAACCTCATCAGCCTGCTCCTGGGTTGCAGCTTCAACCATGACGCGCACCAGAGGCTCGGTGCCGGATGCACGCAGCAGCACGCGGCCGCTTTCACCCAGTACGCCTTCAGCCTCGCTGACAGCAGTAGCGAGCGCCTCATTGGTCTTCACAGCGGCACGGTCAACGCCCTTGACGTTGATCAGACGCTGCGGGGTGGGCTGCATACGCAATGCCAGCTCGGAGAGGGTCTGGCCGCTACGAGCCACCTCTGCAGCCAGCTGGATGCCGGTCAGAACGCCGTCACCGGTGGTTGCGTAGTCGCTCATGATGACGTGACCGGACTGCTCGCCGCCCAGATTGTAGCCGTGCTCGCGCATGGACTCGAGGACGTAGCGGTCACCGACCGCGGTACGGCCGAGGGTAATACCGTGCTCGCGCAGGTACAGCTCCAGACCCAGGCTACTCATCACGGTCGCGACGAGGGTGTCCTTTGCGAGCTTACCTTCGCGCTTAGCCGCAACAGCCAGGATAGCCATAATCTGGTCGCCGTCTACCAGGTTGCCCTTTTCGTCAACTGCCTGGCAGCGGTCGGAGTCGCCGTCGTGGGCGATACCGAGGTCCGCGCCGTGCTCAACGACAGCTGCCTGCAACTTCTCCGGGTGGGTGGAACCCACACCGTCATTGATGTTGGTGCCGTTGGGCTCTACGGCCAGTGCAATGACCTCTGCGCCCAGCGCCTCGAAGGTTGCCGGGGATGCCGCGTAGGCTGCACCGTTTGCGCAGTCCAGAACAATCTTCATGCCGGCAAGGGGCTTGCCTTCGGGAAGGGTGGAGACCAGGTGCTTCACGTAAGCCTCGGTACCGTCCTCCAGGGGCTTGACGGTACCCACAGCACCACCGGTCGGGTAGCGGAAGGACTTCTCGCGGTAGACGCGCTCAATAGCGTCCTCAACGGAGTCTTCCAGCTTCTGGCCACCGCGGGCCAGGAACTTAATACCGTTGTCCGCTGCGGGGTTGTGCGATGCAGAAATCATCACGCCGAAGTCAGCACCGGTATGTGCCACCAGGTAAGCTGCCGCGGGGGTGGGGACGATACCGGCATCCAGCACGTCAACACCTGCGCTAGCGAAGCCAGCCTTCATCGCAGAGACAATGAAGTCTGCAGAGGAGCGGGAGTCATTTGCGATCACGGCACGGGGGCGTACACCCTCTTCTACCGTGTCAAAGCCCAGGACAATAGAAGCCGCCTGCGCGAGCTCCATAGCCAGGGCGGGAGTAATTACATCGTTTGCCAGACCGCGTACGCCGTCGGTTCCAAAAAGTCGTTCAGTCACCCTTTTATTTTACGTTGTGCGTAACTCCGCTTAGGCGCATACACCGTAAATTCTTCATAATCAGAAAGTGATTTTCAGCGGCTACATATCTGCTTCATAGCTAATGTTTCTATAGACACGTAAAGGTGCCTGCTCTCAGTTCCCAGAGAGGGAAAAGAGAGGCAGGCACCTTCATAGTGCAAGCTGTTTGGCGGTTCTATCGCCGCAGGGTTGAGTTATTGCTCTCCCCTATCTATCAACGCTTACTTGACGACCGGGAAGCCGTCCGGAGAGTCACCGGACTCATCCTCGAAAACGTGCGATGCAGAGCGGACGATCAGCGAGTCGAGCTCGCCCACGACTGCCTCATCCTTGGAGGGGTAGTCGAACTGAGAGAGCACGTAACGCATTGCTTCCAGACGTGCGCGCTTCTTGTCGTTGGACTTGATAACGGTCCAGGGGGCATCACCGGTGTGGGTGTAGAAGAACATTGCTTCCTTCGCCGCGGTGTAGTCGTCCCACTTATCCAGGGATGCCAGGTCGGTGGGGGAAAGCTTCCACTGGCGAACCGGGTCGGTACGGCGGGAGGTGAAGCGTGCAAGCTGCTCTTCGCGGGTGACGGAGAACCAGAACTTGATGATGTGGATACCGGAGTTCACCAGCATGCGCTCCAGGTCCGGAACTTCGCGCATGAACTCGAAGTACTGTGCCTGGGTGCAGTAGCCCATAACGCGCTCAACGCCGGCACGGTTGTACCAGGAGCGGTCCATCAGAACGATTTCGCCGCCGGAGGGCAGGTGCTTGATGTAACGCTGGAAGTACCACTGAGTCTGCTCGATATCGGTCGGCTTCTCCAGTGCCACAACGCGAGCGCCACGGGGGTTCAGGTGCTCGGTGAAGCGCTTGATGGAGCCACCCTTACCTGCTGCGTCACGGCCTTCGAAGATGATGAGGATCTTCTGACCGGTGGACTTAGCCCAGAGCTGCAGCTTCAGCAGCTCAATCTGCAGGGCACGCTTTTCCTTCTCGTATGCCTTACGGCTGAGCTTGGTGTCGTAGGGGTAACCCTTCTTCCATGCCTGCGAGGTTTCGTCGTCCTTCTTGTCCTTGCCGAGGGCGCGGGTGAGGGAAGCCATTTCGTCCAGCTCTGCCGAGTAGTCCTCGACAACGGAGGTGCGGCGTGCCTGGGGCTTCAGGGCTTCCTTGATGGCTTGTTTCTTCTCAGAACCGGTGTGTGCGTGTGCGCCTTCAGCGGCGTGGTGGTGGGCTTCAGTCTGAGGAGCCTCCACAGCCTTCTCTTCGGGCTGGGTGGAGGGATTCTGCTCTGCCATGAGTACTCTTTTCTTCCTGTCTGCTTTGACTCTTTAACTCTACCGGTGTGCTCTTCGATGAACAAACGTAACAGTTATATGCACCCTATAACCTTGTAACGCTCATAGTGAGTAGATACGCAAAACGCCCCGATTCTCCCGAAGGAGAAGCGGGGCGTAACGCTTCGTAAAAACCAGCGATTAACGCTTGGAGAACTGCGAAGCCTTGCGTGCCTTCTTAAGACCAGCCTTCTTACGCTCGATGACGCGTGCGTCACGGGTCAGGTAGCCAGCCTTCTTCAGTGCGGGGCGGTTGTTCTCGCGGTCGATCTCGTTCAGTGCACGAGCGATACCCAGGCGCAGAGCACCTGCCTGACCGGAGGGGCCACCACCGTTGATGCGTGCGATGACGTCGTATGCACCCTCGAGCTCCAGGAGCTTGAAGGGCTGGTTGACGTCCTGCTGGTGCAGCTTGTTGGGGAAGTAGTCTTCCAGGCTACGACCGTTGATGGTCCAGTTGCCGGAACCGGGCACAACGCGAACGCGTGCCACTGCTTCCTTGCGGCGACCAACTGCTGCGCCTGCAACGGTCAGCGCCGGACGTGCTGCCTTAGCCGCTGCGGGGGCAGCGGACTCCGAGGTGTAGCTGGTCAGCTCTTCCTCGACTACGATCTGCTCTTCGTTCTGAGCCACGATTTCTCCTATTGTTTCTTCGTAGGCCCGAATTACTGGGCGACCTGGTTGAATTCGTAGGTCTTGGGCTGCTGTGCCGCGTGCGGGTGCTCGGGGCCAGCGTAGACCTTCAGCTTCTTGAGCTGCTGTGCAGCAAGCTTGTTCTTGGGCAGCATGCCCTTAACAGCCTTCTCAACCGCGCGAACGGGGTTGGTCTCAAGCAGCTCTGCGTAGTTCACGGACTTCAGACCGCCGGGGTAACCCGAGTGGCGGTATGCACGCTTCTGCTCGAGCTTTGCACCGGTCAGGGCGACCTTCTCAGCGTTCACGATGATAACGAAGTCACCGGTGTCAACGTGGGGAGCAAAAGTCGGCTTGTGCTTACCGCGCAGCAGGATAGCGGTCTGGCTTGCGAGGCGGCCGAGAACAACGTCGGTGGCGTCAATGACGTGCCACTGGCGCTCGACTTCGCCGGGCTTGGGAGTATAAGTGCGCAAAATATTGGCCTTTGTCTCGAAATGTACATACGGCGCTTAGTTGGGTATCGCGCCTTTTACTTACGTGCATGACGAACACCCGGGTGAGGACCGAGCTGCCGCCCGTTCTGCCCGTACTCTAGACCGCCTTAACGTCCTGCAACTAGACAGCGATTTAGAGCGCGCTCGGGTAGAACACGCACAACATATCAAGACTATACAGGACGTCGAGTGCTTAATCCACCGCCAAAGCCTTAAAAATAGGGCTTTTTTGTCTTAAACACATTTTAAATTCCATCCGTGTAATTCACCCTCGACGATTGCGCTCCTCCGTTGAGCCCCTCATCACTTCCGGCGTGTGACGGGGCTCAATATATACAGGGCGTTAAGCGCTCTGCGCTTCGTGGTCCTCTCGCTTTGCTCGAGCACGTTCCGCCTGCTCTCCATACAACTCCGGGGCAGGGTAGTAAATCTCAGCTAGTGCCAGAGCATGCGGAGGCGCAAGAGTCAGCGAAGCTTCGCGTCCCGGGTTCTCGATCCGCTCACGCAACCAGGCCGCGTCACGTTTACCCGTGCCGTAGAGCACCAACGCACCCACAAGTGAACGCACCATGTGATGACAGAAGGCATCAGCCACCACACGCACCTCAATAAGGCCACTTTCAGCACGAGTGAAGCTAAGCTCTCGCAGCTCACGAATCGTGGTCGCGCCTTCACGCGGCTTGCAGAAGGAGAGAAAATCACGCAGGCCGAGTAGCTGCTGCGCCGACTGGTTAAGATCAGCACAATCCAGGTGCTCAGGTACCGCCCAGGTGTAGGTACGGTGCAGAGGATTAAGACCGTCCGCCGCGCCATCTGCAATGCGATATACGTAGCGGCGACCGGTAGCCGAGAAGCGCGCATCAAAATCGAAGGGAACCCCAGTCACGCGGTGGATCTGAATAGCGCCCTGCAAAATGCCGCGGACATTCTTCGGCAAGTTCAACTGCTCTTCCGCATCGTAAAGACAACGCTGAAGAGCGCCGGTGAGGCGGCGCCCCAGGGCAGCCGTCGGGTCGTCCTCCCCCGTTCGACCTTGCAGGCGAGTCCAATCCTCATCGTTCAAATCGCAATGCAGGGTCTGGGCTTCCGCATGCACACCGGCATCGGTTCGGCCCGCGACCACCACGCGGTGAGGCGCCCGCAAAATCAGTTCAAGGGCGTTCTCAATGACCCCCTGCACGGTAACTAGGTTCGGTTGGGCAGCCCACCCGCTAAAAAGAGAACCGTCGTAGGCACAATCAATACGCACGCGGTGCGTAGCAGTGAAGGGCTGCGCTTCACGGTTCTCTAAAGCAGTAGCGTTATGCATTGGTGTGCCTTTCAGCGGTAAAGGACGGTTGAAGAATACGGGCCGGCTCTTGTATAGCGAATGCGCAAAGAACCGTCTCCTCGTTAAGTATGCAGATACACCAATCCGCCGCCCACAACAGTGGACGGCGGATTGACATATTTTAGGCTTAGCCTAAATCAGCTGGGATCCGTATTACTCGGAAACCTTCTGTGCTGCTGCGCCACCTGCGGGGGCGTAACCTGCAGCCTCTGCCGACTCAGCGGAGTCGAACCAGATTTCAGCCTTGGTGCTGGAGTACCAGCGGGAACCGGGCACGTGGTACTTCATGGAATCGGCGTTACCCTTAACCTCGAAGCCCTCGGGAGCCTCGCCGGACTCCAGGGGTGCGTGAGAACCTGCGGGCAGGCCCTCAGCTGCTTCAGCCTTGGGAGCCTCAGCTGCCTTCTCAGCAACCTTGGTTGCCTCAGCAACTGCACCCTTGGTTGCAACGGGCTCCATGACGAGCTCGATGACTGCCATGGGAGCGTTGTCACCCTTACGGTTACCGATCTTGATGATGCGGGTGTAACCACCGGGGCGCTCTGCCATTGCCGGAGCAATAACGGTGAAGAGCTCGTGCACGACGGACTTGTCGGTGATGGAACGCAGCACGCGACGGCGAGCAGCCAGGTCGCCCTTCTTACCGAAGGTGATGAAGCGCTCTGCCACCGGACGCAGGCGCTTTGCCTTGGTCAGGGTGGTGGTGATGCGCTTGTGCTGGAACAGCTGCGCCGACAGGTTGTTGAGCATGTGGCGCTCGTGGGTCGGGGAACCGCCGAGGCGGGGACCCTTAGTGGGAGTAGGCATAGTTAAATCTCCATAGTTGCGTTCCCTAACGCCCCAGCAGCGGAGCCTCTTAGGGAATCAAGTTTGACTGATCCCGGTGGAACCGGGTGAACTATTCGGTCGAAATTATTCGCCGGAACCGTCTTCGTCATCAAGCGGGCGTGCAGCAGGCTCGAAACCGGGAGGGGAGTCCTTCAGGGCCAGGCCGAGCTCGATGAGCTTTGCCTTGACCTCGTCAATGGACTTAGCACCGAAGTTACGGATGTCCATCAGGTCAGCTTCACTGCGGGTCACGAGCTCACCCACGGTGTGGATACCCTCGCGCTTGAGGCAGTTGTAGGAGCGGACGGACATGTTCAGGTCCTCGATCGGCAGCGCCAGATCAGCGGCCATGGACTCGTCGGCGGGCGACGGGCCAACTTCGATACCCTCAGCTGCAATGTTCAGCTCACGTGCCAGGCCGAAGAGCTCGACCAGGGTGCTGCCTGCAGAAGCAACGGCGTCACGCGGTGCGATGGCTTCCTTGGTTTCGACGTCCAGGGTCAGGCTGTCGAAGTCGGTGCGCTGCTCAACACGGGTCGCGTTCACGCTGAAGGTAACCTTCAGAACCGGGGAATAGATGGAGTCAACCGGGATACGGCCAATCTCGCCATCGCCGACCTTGTTCTGAGCTGCAGTCACGTAGCCGCGACCGCGCTCGATAACCAGCTCAGCGTTGAAGTTTGCCGAGGCGTTCAGGGTTGCCAGGTGCAGTTCCGGGTTGTGGATCTCCACGCCAGCGGGAACCTCGATGTCGCCTGCGGTCAGTTCACCTTCGCCCTGCTTGCGCAGGTAGGCCACGACGGGCTCGTCGTTCTCAGAAGAGATGGAGAGCTTCTTGATGTTCAAGATGATCTCAGTGACGTCCTCGGTCACGCCGGGAACGGTGCTGAACTCGTGCAGTACGCCATCAATGCGGACGCTGGTAACAGCGGCGCCGGGGATGGAGGACAGCAGAGTACGGCGGAGGGAGTTACCCATGGTGTAGCCGAAACCGGGCTCCAGAGGCTCGATGGTGAAGCGCGAGCGGTTGGGCGCTACGACCTCTTCAGTCAGAGTGGGGCGCTGTGCAATAAGCACTTTGTTTCCTTTCGGTGAGCTCCGCTATATGAGCCCACAGGTTGGGGAAAACATATCTTAGGAAGCAGACGGGTGTCTGTACTCTCCGGGTACAGCTCCGTGGAGCGTACCCGTCGAGGGATTAGGTCAGGGACCTAATTAGACGCGGCGGCGCTTCGGGGGACGGCAACCGTTGTGTGCAACGGGGGTAACGTCCTGGATCGAACCGACCTCGAGGCCTGCAGCCTGCAGGGAGCGGATTGCGGTTTCGCGACCGGAACCAGGGCCCTTGACGAACACGTCAACCTTGCGGACGCCGTGCTCCTTGGCGCGGTTTGCAGCAGCCTCAGCAGCCAGCTGTGCGGCGTAGGGGGTGGACTTACGGGAGCCCTTGAAGCCCATGTCGCCAGCGGAGGACCAGGAGATCACTGCACCGGTGGGATCGGTGATGGAGACGATGGTGTTGTTGAAGGTCGACTTGATGTGAGCCTGACCAGCAACGATGTTCTTGCTAACCTTGCGGCGGTTGGTCTTACGAGCTGCCGCAGCGCGAGTCTTGGGAGGCATTTTTGATTCTCCTACAAAGGTTTTCTAATACGTTGGTCGGATAGAGATATCCAACAGAGCAACGTTGCTTACTTCTTCTTACCTGCGACGGTACGCTTCGGGCCCTTGCGGGTACGTGCGTTAGTCTTGGTGCGCTGACCGTGAACCGGCAGGCCGCGGCGGTGGCGCAGGCCCTGGTAGGAACCGATTTCAACCTTACGGCGGATGTCAGCTGCAACCTCGCGGCGAAGATCACCTTCAACCTTGTAGTTGCCTTCGATGAAGTCACGAAGTGCCACGAGCTCCTGGTCAGTCAGGTCCTTGACGCGGGTGTCAGGGTTGACGCCGGTAGCAGCGAGGGTTTCGTGTGCACGGGTCTTGCCCACGCCGTAGATGTAAGTGAGAGCAACTTCCACGCGCTTTTCGCGGGGAATATCAACTCCAGCGAGACGTGCCATACTGGCTTCTCCTTGTTGTTTTCCAGAGGTCTATAGCATCACTGCCCGGGTTGTTCTGACCCGGTCCCCGGCCTCTGAGTCCGGAGGTATCCGAAGTCGCCTCGTGGGCGTTGCTTCGGAGCGGTGCCTATGACAATTCCGCCCCCTGTTGGGGCGGTTATGAAGTCAGCTGCTAGGGATTAGCCCTGGCGCTGCTTGTGGCGCGGGTTTTCGCAGATCACCATGACCACACCGTGACGGCGGATCACCTTGCACTTATCGCAGATCGGCTTAACGCTCGGCTTGACCTTCATCGCATTCCTTTTGATTGCAACTTGATTACTGGCGAGATAAGAGGTTCCCTCACTTACGTTGGGGAACTGCGTTATCCCTTTGAACACGATTTAAACGCCGCCAGGGGCGACGTTTATCTCGGGTTTACTTGTAACGGTAGACGATACGACCTCGGGAAAGGTCGTAGGGGCTCAGTTCCACTACTACTCGGTCCTCAGGCAGGATGCGAATGTAGTGCTGACGCATCTTGCCCGAGATGTGTGCGAGAACCTTGTGGCCGTTATCCAGCTCAACACGGAACATCGCGTTGGGCAGAGCTTCAACCACAGAGCCTTCAATCTCGATGACGCCGTCTTTCTTAGCCATATCCTCCGCTAACGTCGGTGCCCGTCGCAGGTGCGGCGGGCAATTGTATCTTCTGTTTGTGAGCTCACCTCGGTGAGGCGATAGGGCGTTTTAAGGCGCACTTAACACTGGCACAAACAACCAACTGTTAACTCTACGGCAAAGGCCGTGGAAAAACAACCGTGATTTTTATGACATCAGGCACTTAATGTTTAAAAGGAAGAAGCCCCTCCCCCACGTTCCTGAAAGTCTTATTGACTTCCCTCCGCAGGAAAGGGGCACCGTTCACCGGTCACAGCTCAACTGCTTAGTCTTCCTTAGCGGCAAGCTGACCGCATGCTCCATCAATATCGGAACCGCGAGTATCACGAATAGTCGTCGGAATACCGTGGGCACGCAGACGCTCCACAAAGTTCTGCTCAACGCCCTTACGGGATGCCGTCCACTTCGAACCCGGGGTCGGGTTCAGCGGAATCGGGTTCACGTGCACCCAACCACGGCCGCGCTGCGCCAGCTTCTTACCGAGCAGATCCGCACGCCAGCCCTGATCGTTAATATCGCGAATCAGCGCGTACTCAATGGAGACGCGGCGGCCGGTCGTACGGTAGTAGTCGTACGCAGCGTCCAGAGTCTCGTCGACCTTCCAGCGCTGGTTAATCGGGATCAGCTCATCACGCAGCTCATCATCCGGAGCGTGCAGAGACAGCGCCAAAGTAATGGGCAACTTCTCCAGCTCAAACTTACGAATACCCGGCACCAGGCCCACGGTCGACATGGTCAGACCGCGAGCAGAAATACCGAGGCCCTCGGGCGAAGGGTCAATCAGGCGGTGCACAGCACCCATGGTTGCCTTGTAGTTAGCAAGCGCCTCGCCCATACCCATGAAGACAATATTGGAAACACGCAGCGGACGAGTATCCTCAGAACCGCCTTCTGCTTCTTCCAGGCCCTTCATCTGCTTCAGGTAGCGGGCACCGGCAACGACCTGCTCCACAATTTCCGCGGTGGACAGGTTGCGAGTCAAACCCTGCTGACCGGTCGCACAGAAGGGGCAGTTCATACCGCAGCCAGCCTGCGAAGAGATGCACATGGTCACGCGGTTGTCATAACGCATGATGACAGACTCAATGAGCGCACCATCAAAGAGGCGGTGCACAACCTTCAGGGTGTCGCCACCGTCAGCCTCGAGGGTACGGACCGGGGTCAGAAGCTGAGGCATCGCCTGTGCAACCATCTGCTCGCGGTCCTTAGCCGGCAGGTCAGTCATCTCAGCGGGGTCAGTGACCAGACGCTCAAAATAGTGCTTGGACAGCTGGGATGCACGGAACGACTGGTAGCCAAGTTCCTTCAGAAATTCACGGCGGCCAGCCATGTCGAAGTCAGCGATATGCTTGGGCGGCTTCGCACGGCGCGGTGCTTTCAGGGCAATCTGGCCGGGTGCGGGGCGAACGTTCGAGATTTCAACCGGCACCTTGGTCGCAGCGGGTGCGGTTGCCTCGCCGCTATTGAGAGTTTCGCTCATGGAGCTTCTTCCTTGTGATGTGGATGCTTTCGGATGCGCTATCACGCACCGGACCGGATTCGCCGGTTTCTTCGGGTGGAGGTGGGGCAGCTAAAGGTGGATACCCCTCCCCTAGTGGTGGGACTTAGGCGGGGATCGGAACCGGGGTTACGCCAAAGCGAGCAAGTTCGCTTGCACCACCGTCTTCTGCAGTCAGGACCCAGATACCTTCGCTATGCACAGCAACGGAGTGCTCCCACTGGCAGGCATCGGAGCCGTCAACGGTTACAACGGTCCAGTCGTCGGAGAGCACCTTGGTCTCGATGGAACCAGTCACAAGCATCGGCTCAATAGCGAAAGCCATGCCGGGCTTGATCTTCGGCCCCATGTCACGCACTGCGTAGTTCAGTACGTCCGGTGCCATATGCATCTGGGAACCGATGCCGTGGCCCACGTAGTCTTCAATAATGCCGTACTTATCGCCGTATTCTTCGGTCACATATGCTTCGATGGCAAGGCCGATTTCGCCGACCTTCTTTGCGGTTGCCAGAGCGGCGATGCCGTGCCACATTGCCTCGCGAGTGACGGCGGAGAGCTCTGCGCGTGCTTCGCTCACATTGTCACCGACCAGCACAGTACGTGCCGAGTCGCCGTGCCACTGGCGGTTGGTTGCGGGGTCGATAACGTATGCGCCACCGTCGATAGAAAGGATGTCGCCGTCCTTGAGCACGTAGTCGCCGGGGATGCCGTGAACGACCTCATGGTTGACGGAGGTGCATACGGTTGCCGGGTAGTCGTAGTAGCCGTAGAAGTTGGAGGTGCCACCCAGTTCCAGCATGGTGCGTTCAAAAGCGGCGTTCACCTCTGCGGTGGTTGCGCCGGGGCGAGCTGCCGCCACTGCCGCATCGAGCGCGCGGCTGGTGATGACTCCTGCACGAGCCATCTGCTGAAGCTGTGCATTGGTTTTAATTTCGACTCGTGCCATTCTGGCTCCTTAGGTATAGGGGCGGTGCGCCCAAGCTTAGAACTCTACAGACAGCACTGTACCCCCGCAAGTCTTTGTGATGCATCATGCACCTCAAATTGCGGGGGTACAGCAGAAGATTACTTCAGAGCGTCGAGGATGCGCTCGGTGACTTCAGCAATCTCGCCGAGGCCGTTAACTTCCTTGACGATGCCGCGTTCGCGGTAGATTGCGATCAGCGGTGCGGTCTCTTCTTCGTAGACCTTCAGGCGGTGACGAATGACCTCTTCGTTGTCATCGGTACGACCCTGCTCTGCTGCGCGGTTGAGCAGACGCTCAACGAGTTCGTCGTTGTCTGCAACCAGCAGGAGAACTCGATCGATCTTCTCACCCTTGGCTTCGAGGATGGAGTCTAGCTCGTGCACCTGGGAGGTGTTGCGGGGGTAGCCGTCGAGCAGGAAGCCGTTGACGACGTCGCTTTCCTCCAGACGTGCGCGCACCATGTTGTTGGTGACAGAGTCGGGAACCAGGTTGCCGGAGTCGATGTACGACTTCGCTTCCTTGCCCAGCTCGGTCTCTTCCTTGATGTTCTTACGGAAGATATCACCGGTGGAAATCGCGGGAATCTTCAGCGCTTCAGCGATCTTGACGGCCTGGGTGCCCTTACCTGCACCGGGAGGGCCGACGATGAGCAGACGGTTCATCGGAGCAGTCCTTCGTAGTTTCGTTGTTGGAGCTGAGCGTTGATCTGCTTGAGAGTATCAAGACCAACACCCACCACGATCAGCAGCGAGGCGCCGCCGAACGGGAAATTCTGGTTTGCGTTGAATAGGATAAGCGCTACCAGGGGAATCATGGAAATTACACCCAGGTAAAGTGCGCCAGGCAACGTAATTCGGTTGAGTACGTAGCTGAGGTAACGCGCGGTGGGCTTACCCGCACGGATGCCGGGAATGAAGCCACCGTACTTCTTCATATTGTCCGCTACTTCTACCGGGTCGAAGGTGACCGCCACGTAGAAGTACGCGAAGCCAATAATCATGAAGAAGTAGAGAGCAATGTACAGCGGGTGATCGCCGCGCACCAGGTATGCGTTAATCCAGTTGACCCAGTCCGGCGGGGTGGAGCCGTCGGTGGGGGTGTTGAACTGGGCAATCAGGCCGGGCAGGGTCAGCAGGGAGGACGCGAAGATCAGCGGGATCACGCCGGCCATGTTGACCTTCAGCGGGATGTAGGTGCTGGTGCCGCCAATGGTGCGTCGACCAATCATGCGCTTTGCATACTGCACGGGGATACGGCGAACGGACTGTTCCACGTAGACCACGGCAAGCATGACCAGCAGGCCAATACCGCAGACAGCCGCGAAGATACCCCAACCGTGGGTGCGCTGGATGGAGCCCAGAGCGCTCGGGAAGGAGGAAGCGATGGAGGTGAAGATCAGCAGGGACATACCGTTGCCGACGCCACGCTCGGTAATCTGCTCACCCATCCACATGATGACGGTGGTACCTGCACACAGGGTGACGATAATCAGCAGGATGTGCAGTACGTCGTCCTGGGGGATGATGCCCGGGCAGTTACCCAGCAGAACGCCAGAGCGTGCCATCGAGACGATGGTGGTTGCATTCAGCAGAGCAAGAGCGATGGTCAGGTAGCGGGTGTACTGGGTGAGCTTTGCCTGACCCTGCGCGCCCTCATCGTGCAGCTCCTGGAATCGCGGGATGACCACGCGTAGCAGCTGGATGATAATGGACGCGGTAATGTACGGCATCACGCCGAGGGCAAAGATCGAAAGCTGCAGCAGTGCGCCACCACTGAAGAGGTTGACGATATCGTAGACGCCACCGCTTGTAACATTGGCGTTCAGACACTGCTGTACATTTCCGTAGGAAACGCCTGGCGCGGGGATGAAAGTGCCCACGCGGTACAGCACAATCATTGCCAGGGTAAACAGCAGCTTACGCCGCAAATCGGCGGTCTTGACGACTCGCCCGAATGCGCTCAGCACATGTCCTCCTGTAAGTCTATGGGGCGCCCATCCCTCTCAAAGAGTTTTAGGGCGCAGTAAACACATCTTCCAGTCTATCGTGTTTGGAGCGGGTAACGATAACTCCCTAGCAGATTATGTAGCTTTTATATTCTCTTAGCGTGATTTTTGAACGCCAAATGTGGCGCACACCAAGCGTTCAAATATACGAATACAGGAATATATCCCGTTGTGAGTCTTTCCGAGCAGCAAAAAGCCCCCGCCGTACAGTGTACGGACGGGGGCTTTCTCGTCTTGAAGACTACTTAACGGTTACAGAACCGCCAGCGGCCTCGATCTTCTCAATAGCGGAAGCCGATGCCTTGTCAACAACAACGTTCACCTTGACGGAGATTTCGCCGTTGCCCAGAACCTTCACGAGCTCGTTCTTGCGAACGGCACCCTTAGCAACCAGTGCCTCGACGGTGACGTCGCCACCGTTGGGGAACAGTTCCTGGATGCGGTCCAGGTTAACAACCTGGTACTCGGTGCGGAAGGGGTTCTTGAAGCCGCGCAGCTTCGGCAGGCGCATGTGCAGCGGCAGCTGGCCGCCTTCGAAGCCTGCACGAACCTGGTAACGTGCCTTGGTACCCTTGGTACCGCGACCTGCGGTCTTACCCTTGGAGCCTTCACCGCGGCCAACGCGGGTCTTTGCCTTGTGGGCACCCGGTGCCGGGCGCAGATCGTGAATCTTGATAGCTTCTGCCATCTTTACTTGACCTCCTCAACCTTCACCAGGTGAGCAACGGTGTTAACCATGCCAACGGTGACGGGGTCAGCAGTGCGGACTACCTTGTTGCCGGGGCGCTTGAGGCCCAGGGAACGCAGGGTGTCGCGCATGTTCTGCTTCTGACCAACATAGGACTTGACCTGGGTGATTTCCAGCTTTGCGTCGCTGGGCTGAATACGCTTGGCCATTACTACGCACCTGCCTTTTCAGACTTGGTGTTGCGCAGGTAGCTGGGGATAACCTCATCGGTGGGCAGGCCACGGCGGGCTGCCACTGCCAGGGGCTCCTCGAGCTCCTTGAGTGCTGCAACAGTTGCGTGAACGATGTTGATCTGGTTGGAGGAACCGAGCGACTTGGACAGCACGTCGTGAATGCCTGCGCACTCGAGTACTGCACGCACGGGGCCACCTGCGATAACACCGGTACCAGCGGTTGCCGGGCGGAGCATCACAACGCCTGCAGCTGCCTCACCCTGCACACGGTGCGGGATGGTGCGGCCTTCGATGCGGGGAACGCGGAAGAAGTTCTTCTTTGCTTCCTCGACACCCTTGGAGATTGCTGCGGGAACTTCCTTAGCCTTACCGTAGCCAACGCCGACCAGGCCGTTACCGTCACCAACGACGACCAGTGCGGTGAAGCTGAAGCGACGACCACCCTTGACGACCTTGGAAACGCGGTTGATGGTCACAACGCGCTCGATGTACTTGTCCTTCTCCTCCTCGCGAGCGCGGTTGTTACGGCGCTCACCACGGCCACGACGCTCGCCGCGGTTGTTGCGGCGCTCCTCGCGCTGGTTGGAGGTCTCAGCGGTTTCAGCTACTACTGCTTCGCTCACCTGAGTTTCCTTTACGTTCTGCTCGCTCATTAGAGTGCAAGACCTCCCTCGCGTGCACCGTCAGCAACGGCTGCAACACGGCCGTGGTACTTGTTACCACCGCGGTCGAACACGACTGCCTCAACACCAGCTGCCTTGGCGCGCTCTGCTACGAGCTCACCAACGCGCTTTGCCTTAGCGGTCTTGTCCAGGTCAGCTGCACGCAGCTCTGCTTCCATGGTGGAAGCGGATGCCAGGGTTACGCCCTTGACATCGTCGATAACCTGAACGAACATGTGACGGGTCGAACGGGTGACGCACAGGCGCGGACGCGCAGCGGTACCCGAAACGTACTTGCGGATGCGAGCGTGACGACGTGCACGCTGCGCTGCCTTCGACTTGATAGCCATGTTTACTTACCAGCCTTTCCGACCTTGCGGCGGATGTGCTCACCTGCGTAGCGAACACCCTTACCCTTGTAGGGATCGGGCTTACGCAGACCACGAATGTTTGCTGCAACCTGACCAACGAGCTGCTTGTCGATACCCGACACGGTCAGCTTGTTAGCACCCTCCACTGCGAAGGTAATACCCTCGGGAGCGGTGATGTTGATCGGGTGGGAGTAGCCCAGAGCGAACTCCAGGTCGTTACCCTTCGGGGTCACACGGTAACCGGTACCAACGATTTCCAGCTTCTTTTCGTAGCCGGAGGTAACGCCGATAATCAGGTTCTGAATCAGGGTACGAGTCAGACCGTGCAGCGAGCGAGACAGGCGCTCGTCGTTCGGACGAGATACAACGATCTCGTTTTCGTTCAGAGCCACGGTGATGGGGGAAGCTACCTTGTGGGAGAGCTCGCCCTTCGGGCCCTTAACGGTAACCAGGTTGCCATCGACCTTAACCTCAACGCCGGCGGGAACCGAGATGGGGAGACGTCCAATACGTGACATTATTCTCTTCCTTTCTCTTCTAACCGACTACCAGATGTAAGCGATGACTTCGCCGCCCACGCCCTTCTTCGCAGCCTGCTTGTCAGTGAGCAGACCCGAAGAGGTGGACAGGATTGCGATGCCGAGGCCACCCAGAACCTGGGGCAGGTTGGTGGACTTTGCGTAGGTACGCAGGCCCGGCTTGGAAATACGACGCACGCCAGCGATGGAACGCTCGCGGGACGGACCGTACTTGAGGACGAGGGTCAGGGTCTTGCCGACCTTTGCATCCTCAACCTTCACGTCGGCGATGTAGCCCTCAGCCTTCAGGATCTCAGCAATGCGAGCCTTCAGCTTGGAGTAGGGCATGGATACGGTGTCGTGGTATGCGGAGTTTGCGTTACGCAAACGGGTCAGCATATCTGCGACCGGATCAGTCATAGTCATTGTGGGCTTTAGCCCTTCCTCGTTGTGGTTTCCCTACCCCGCGGTAACGGGGTCTGGACCTACAACGTAGTCGTTAGTTGGTCTTGAACGGGAAGCCCAGTGCCTTCAGGATTGCACGGCCTTCTTCGTCGGTCTTCGCGGAGGTCACCACGGTGATGTCCATACCACGCACGCGGTCGATCGAGTCCTGATCGATTTCGTGGAACATGGACTGCTCGGTCAGACCGAAGGTGTAGTTACCATTACCGTCGAACTGGCGGTCCGAGAGGCCGCGGAAGTCGCGGATTCGGGGCAGTGCCAGGGTGACGAGGCGGTCCAGGAATTCCCACATGCGGTCGCCACGCAGGGTGACGTGTGCGCCAATGGGCATACCTTCGCGCAGCTTGAACTGTGCGATGGACTTCTTAGCGCGGGTAACAATCGGCTTCTGACCGGTGATTGCGGTGAGATCGCGGATTGCGCCGTCCATGAGCTTTGCGTCGCGAGCTGCCTCGCCAACACCCATGTTTACGACGACCTTAACGATCTTCGGGGTCTGCATGACGTTCTCGTACTTGAACTCTTCCTGCAGAGCGGGAACGACGACCTCAGCGTACTTGGTCTTGAAGCGGGGGGTGATCTTGGTTTCGGTCATTAGATGTCCTTACCCGAACGCTTAGCAACGCGCACGCGAACGGTGCGCTCCTTGCCGTCACGCTCTACAGTCTCGAGGCGGAAACCAACACGGGTCGGCTTCTTGGTCTCGGGGTCAACAATCGCAACGTTAGAAACGTGGATCGGTGCCTCAACCTTCTGAATGCCGCCTGCTGCGCCGGTCAGGGGGTTAGCCTTGGTGTGCTTGGTGACGACCTTGACGCCCTCAACAATCACACGGTTTTCCTTGGGGAGAACCTTCAGAACCTTGCCCTGCTTGCCCTTATCTGCACCGGAAATAACCTGAACCAGGTCGCCGGACTTGATCTTAGCCATGAATTAGAGCACCTCCGGAGCCAGCGAAACGATCTTCATGAACTTCTTGTCGCGAAGCTCACGACCCACGGGGCCGAAGATACGGGTACCACGGGGATCACCATCAGTGTTCTTCAGGATCACTGCGGAGTTCTCGTCGAACTTGATGTAGGAGCCGTCGGGACGACGGGTTTCCTTCTTGGTGCGGACGACGACTGCCTTAACAACGTCACCCTTCTTTACGGTACCGCCGGGGATTGCATCCTTGACGGTTGCGACAATGATGTCGCCAATGCCTGCGTAGCGACGCGAGGAACCACCGAGAACACGGATGGTCAGGATTTCCTTCGCACCAGTGTTGTCGGCGACCTTCAGTCGCGACTCCTGCTGAATCATATTTCTCCTGTCGTCTCGCCGGTTCCGACTCGCTTTAGGCGCGAGCCAGCCTTGCGGAACATTTTTACGGGATTGGTTGACGCCCCGGGCCCCAACTCTATGGAAGGGGTTAGCGGAAACGCCTGGGGCAAACCCATGCCAGAAGCATTTGGACCCGCGTGAAGCGGGCGTATCCCACCCGTAAATAGCGGCATTATGCACTGGCACGAGAAGCCCGTGGTTGTGCGGCTATTTGGATACAGCCACACAGTCTTAACACTGTACAGGAAGCAGGTATGTAGCGCAAGAGTTTGCCGACTATGATTTCAGTCTCCTCCACCCTATCTCTGGGGATAGCCGGGCTTAGAGAGCAAAAACCCCATACCCCACATCACCATCGATTGAGAAGGCCCCTTATTTGACACTTAAAGCAGGAGGCCCCTTCGTGTAGTTCCTGACGCATAAGAAACTGAAGGGGCCTCGAGAAATCTATCAAACAATGTGTCAAACAAAGAAGATAGATATTAATATTTTACTACGCTTTAATGTCCCTCCACGACAGACTTGCCGCAGTACTGGCAAGAGACCCCCCCCCCCC